>JBFWRA010000429.1:0-4937 GCA_050249155.1 Isosphaeraceae bacterium
GGTCGATCGCCCCCTGGATGCGGATCAACCGCGGTCGAAGCTCGCGGCCCAGCGTCGGGTCGTCCGTCACCGACTCTCCAGCCATTCGGTAGCCCGAGGCGACCTCGGAACGACGATCGGCGATCAGCTGCGCGAACCCGCGTTCCCTCGCGGTCTCCGCCGAGAGCACGCCACGACGGCCCGCCTCCCAGGCGGGTCGCTCGTCGGCGATTTCCCGAGTTCGGCGTAGTTCAGGCAAGGTCTCGGCCAAAACGTACTGAATTTCGCCGTCCGCCATCCGGACCAGGCGCAGGTCGACGTCGCGATCGAGCAACCCGAGAATCAGGGCGGGGTCTTTCCCTTTCCGCTCCGCGATCCGCCGGACCGGTTCGCGATAGCTCGGGTCGACCTCCTCCCCTTCGGGGGTGATGGGACCGAGCGAGGCTTCCGAGCCCATCGCGATCTCGTCGCAGGCCAGCGCGGCCAGCGCGGTGTAGCCCGACAGGGGCTTGGGGATGAACGCGACGGTCAAGGCCCCGGCCAGGTCGGTCGAGATCAGCTTGGCGAGGTCCAGGGCGGAGCCGAAGCTGCTCACCTGCCCACCCCCCGCGGGGGGGTGGAACTCGAAAACGAGCACCGGGCGCTTACCGTCGGCGGTATGGCGTTCCAGGACCCTGCGGGCTTCGGAACGGATGGTCTCGATCGAGTCGGTCGTGATCGGGTCTCGAACCGAGAAGAATTGACCCGGCGCGAACTCGATCGGGGCTTGCGCGAAGAGTCGAGGACTGGAGCATGCGAGGAGTGCGATCACGCACCACGACGCCATCAACGGACGGGGGGTCAGCAGGCGAGTCATGGCGTTCGGTCCCATCCTATGCCTCAGCCGAAGCCCACTGAATCGAGACGACCCGGCTCGAAGAATCTCGGTCGCCATCCTCACCAATCGATTATAGGCGGTCCGTCCAAACCCCGTCAAACGACGAAACGGCACGTCCTCAACGGGTAGAATAACCGATCGAACAAGGCGATCGCTCGGGGCGATTGAGAGAGTTCGCGAAGAGACTTGAAGCCACGCGAGGGAAGAGACGCCCCGCGTTGAGATCGGGCCACCGAAGCCGAAGCTCGCGAACCGGACTTCGCGGCTCGCGAGCGTTCTCCCAAACTCCGCATGGAGTCCAGATTCCGGGCGTGTCTTGATCTTACCAGGTCATGTCGTCCACCAGGACGCCCCGACCGCCCCGCGGCTCATCGAGATCGGGCGCGTGGGCTGGCCAGTTCAATTTCGTAGGTCGTCCTCCCGCCATCGTTCTCCTCGATGACCTCGATGGCGAAAGAGCCCAGGGCGGCGTCGACCCGAGCGGCGAGATCGCCCGCCCCAGTGACGGGGTGCGTGTTGAGCGTCACGACCCGGTCACCGGGTCGGAGCCCTCGAAGACGCGCTGGGGAGCCGACCGCGGGTTCCTCGAGGAGTCTCGCTCCTCCGCGAGGGTCGTCGGTCACCGTCGTCCCCAATCGCGCCACGATCACGCCTGGGGCCTCGGAGGCCTCGCCTTCGCTCGCGACACGCGCCTCGGGAGGGTGGCTCCGCTCGCGGGAGGGGTCGAACGTGGGCCCAAAGAACCAAAGTGAGGCACCAACCGCCAGGACGAACAGGAGCGCCCAGCCCGTTTCTCGAAGCCAGTGGATTTCGCGGACTTGGGCTTCCTCGAAGTCCCCGATCGTCTCTTTGAGGTCGTGTCGTGTCGGCATCGAGGGTTCCTCCGGTGTTTAGGGAATCGGATCGAGATCAACGGATCTTTCGAGGTAGCGTTGAGTTTGCGTTTGCCAGAACCGAAGCTTCACCTGACCGGAGGATTCGGCGATGGCTTTTTGAAACTCGGGAATCGAGTTGGTGGCGACTCCGTCGACGCTCAGGACGACGTCCCGGGGAGCCAGCCCGATCCGCTCAGCGGCGCCTCCGGGATCCACCCGAGTGAGGAACACCCCCGGGTTGTAAGCGTTGACCAGGACGCTCAGGCGATATCGACGCGTTCGCCTTGGGATCGTGGCCAGTCTGAGTTTCTCGTCGTTCGGATCGAACCAAACGACCTCGAGCGTTTCCAAAGGCTCCTCGAGGATCTGGTCGGAGTGCGCTTTGGACTTCACGGAGACGCGGTTCAACTCGCGGATCTCCGATCCCGGAGTGATCCCCGCTCGCGAGGCGAACGAGCCCGGGGCAATCCGCTTGACCCGAAGGCCAGTTCCGCTTAGCTCCTCGACGTCCAGGCCCAGCGCCGCCCAGGGATTCGTCGCCGCGGGGGGCGGGTCGGAGGGAGGCGACGGAGAGGACGCGGGCGGGATCGCTGGCGTATCGAAACCTGGAGGGACCGGGTGGGACCGTGGTGGGACCATCGCGATTCCAGCGATTCGCTCCGGCACAGGCTCACCAGGGATCGGCGGATACCAGGTTGGCGACTGGGTCGCGTGGAGTTGCCTTCCCACCACGAATCCCCCGCCAAACTCCTCTCGAAACGAGATCTTGGTGTTCCTCTCGATTTCGGGAAGCATGCTTCTCCACGAGGAGCGCTCCTCGCTGTTATTCATCAACGTGTCGACGTACGCCATCGTGAAGATCGATCCGCGGAAGATCCTGGAACCGCCGACGACCTGGGTTCGGAAACAAAACGCCTTTTCGCCTTTATTCACCGCGGAGAAGTCGAGGAACCCCGCGCTTTCAAAGAACAAGGATTGTGTCAGTGGAGAATTCTCGAGTCGAAGCGGGGTTGGGAGAGACGGCATCCAGGGAACTCGTGGCCGGTACTCGGGCGTGGCGTAACAGGCGTCCGAGATCAGAATGGCCAATCGCGTTCGCTTGGCGCGAAGGGCTTGTTTGACGTGTTCACGCGAGAGAATCTGGTTTCCCGAGGCCGTGAAGACGAAGCCCTGGTCTCCGCCGTCGGTCATCAGGCCGTGACACGCGAAGTGGACGTAAACCGTGTCCTGAATTCCCACCGGAAGTCGCTCGATCGCGCCCAGAACGGCCCCGGGCGAAAGCCGCCTGGCGTCGAGCGTGATCACGTTGAGCCTCGACTCCACGACCTGAATCTTGAATTGATGTTCAAGCGCCATTCGATCTTGGTCCAGATGCCCCCCCACACGGGGGGCGATCGAATCCGCGACGATGATCAGGTGGAGTTTCGAGGGAGGGCCGACCGCGACCTGAGCGCGCGCTCTGGGGACGAACCCCGAGAGCGCCAGCGCGATTACGGTCGCCACCGCGAGCGTATGACGCATGGATTTCCCTTCTTTCTTGGATCACACAATGGATCACTCGGTCACTGGGACGGCGACGAGTCGATCCGACCCGACGATCTCCTCGGCCCGATCCTTCTCGATGAACAGAAGGTGGAAGACCTCCTCCGCCTGGTCATAGGTCTTGATCTTAACAGGAAACGTCGGGTGCTCGATCGGCGAGCCCGTCGCGAAGCCGACGCCGCCAAGCGACTCGGCGAAGGGTCGATCACCCTCCATGATCTCGGGATATGTATGGATCGTGACGATCCCCAGCTCCGAATTGATCCCCAGCTGATTCGCGAACGATTCGCGAGGGACGGTCAGGATGAAGGGGAGGTTCGTCGACGGGCCCATCTGAAAACCTGGGATTTCGATGACGCTGTGATCACCGCGACGGCCGCCGCGCTCGATCCGGTAACCACCGGGTCGCGCCTGATCGGGAACAAGGACGTCCCCCGGGCCGGACAGGACCCAGCGTCGGCAACGCTCGGGCGCGAGCGACACGAGCCTGGCTTCTCCATCGACCTGGTGCGAGAGGGTGTCGACCCCCTCGACCCGGACGGCCAGGGTCTGGACGCGGCGCGGCTCCTTCTCGGGGGTGTTCACCATCGCGCCAGGACGCCCCTTGGCGAGGTTCACCACGCGAATCGCGACCTGTTTCCCCCGGTGCGACCGATCCACCTCAACGACGTAGGCATGCTTGAACGTGTCGCCCTCGCTCGGGGTTTCGATCGTCGGGCCGCTCCTGGGAACGAGTTGCTTCAGGGGGAGCGGGGTCCGAACCACCTCCGCCGCGTTTCCACCGGACCCGGGTTCGATCAAGAGGACCTCAACCCGAAACCGGGACTCCATGAAGGCCCTGGAACGGACGTCCCCCAGGCGTGAGATCAACCCAGGCCCCGCCCGACCCTCGATGACCTTCGACCGGGCCTCGTCGGCGCTGATGATCGTCATCCTCACCGTGCTGGTGGTGTGGTGGTCGGTGAAGACGCCAAAGACGGCGGCGGAGATCCCCAACTTGTCGAGGACTCGGGCGGTCGCCCCGGGATCGTCCTGGTTCAGCGCGGTCACGTCCACGCCCTCTTTCAGGAGAATCGACTTGAGTTCGGCGGGACCGACCACGACGAACTTCGACTTGCCTTCCGCCGCGAGCGCCTGGAGCAAGGACCCCTGGATTTCCTTCGGTGTGTTGGCCGTGGCGAGGGTGACCCGGCCTCCCGCCCTGGCGTCGCCGAAGGGCAAGACGAGCAGCCGAGAGATCAGGCCGGTCTGGTTTAGTTTCATCGAACGAGGCAAAACCTGAACGATCCTCGGCGCCATGACCTGGGCGAACTCGTGGGCGGAATCAGGCAAGATCTGTGTTTGAATCGGCGCACCGGGCTCTGGCGAATAGGCCAGCGCGGCCATCGCGACGGGCCAGAGAATCGCGAGACTCGGCATGGTCGTTCTCCCAAGGAACCAACGGCGCGATTTTGGCCAGCCTTCCCATCGCCCGGCCTCGACGGTCGGACCCACGATGAGGATAGGCCTGGTGAACCTCGTCGCCGCGTTCCGTGAGGAAGAGACGCGGATTCCATGAGAACGTTCAACGTTCAGTGAAAAAAATCTCGACTCGGGCGATTTCGCACGCCCCAGGACTCTCATGCATACCCACCGCGCCGGCGGTATGATGAGCGGAAGCGCCC
>JBFWRA010000430.1:0-4936 GCA_050249155.1 Isosphaeraceae bacterium
GGATCGCCAGGCGGTTCGCCGCTTCGCGACAGGATCAGGCGGTCCTCGCGGACCTCCGCCACGACCCCCGCTCCCACGTCGATCCTTCGGGCCTGGTCACTCACCGCCCATGCTCCGATCGCTCGCCAACGTCGGGCGTCCATGCCCCCCTCCGGCCATCCCGAGTTCCTCCAGGCCCGACGAATCAACGCGACCCGCCAGGCGTTCGGCAGCTTCAAGAGCCCAGACCGCGACAGCGCGACGGTTCCCGCGGGAAGGTCGTCGGTGGCGGGGAGGACCACACGCCTCGACGCGCCTCGGACGCCTCTCGCGATCGCGCGATCCGCTTCGCGCGCGATCGAGGCCAGGCGGATCAGGGCGTCGGCGACCTTCGGGTTGTACTCGGCGGCCAGCTTTGGCAAGAGGTCGTGGCGAAGCCTGGCCCGGGTTCGTCCGAGGTCGGCGTTGCTGGCGTCCTCGCGATAGGGCTGGCCGATCGCCCCGAGGTAGTCGCGCAGCTCCCCCCTCGACACGTCCAGCAGCGGCCGGACCAGGGTCACCCCGGGCCCCAGCGCTCTTCTCGACGGCATGCCCGCCAGCCCTCGCAGGCCGGTCCCCCGAACCACACGTTGCAAAACGGTCTCGGCCTGATCGTCGCGGGTGTGTCCCACGGCGACGCTCGAAGCGCCCAGGTTCCTGGCGGTCTCGAACAGCCAGGAATAGCGGGCGGTCCTGGCGTCGGCCTCGAAGTGAGAAGCGCGCGTCGGGGTCCATCGACCCTGGATGATCGGCAATTTCAGGGCCGCCGCGAGGTCCCCGACGAACGCGGCGTCGGCCCGGGCCGCCTCGCCACGGACCCCGTGATCCAGGTGCGCCACGACGAGTTCCAGCCCGATCTCCGGGGCGAGCCCGTTCAACGCCCGCAAGAGGGCCACGCTATCCGACCCGCCCGAGACCGCGACCAGCCATCGTCGCTCGCCGGACGCGCCGGCCCAGCGTTCCAATCGACGTCTCAGGCGGTCCAGCCAGCGAGGTTCGGTCACGCGGAGGATCTCCGGCGAGGGGAAGAGAAGCGGAAGGGGGCGGCCCGGCGTTTCCCCAGGATCGCCCATCGTAGCCCGTCGGCACGTACCGCCGCGACGGTCTTCGGGTTACAATACGCCGATGATCCAGAACGCCGAACGCTACGCCACGCTGTCATGTCCCCACTGCCGGAATTCGGGCCTTCAGCCCCGCGAATCCGGCGAAAGTTCCGCGCTGGCCTGTTCCGGCTGCGGCGCGTCGTTTCCGATCCGGTCGGGGGTTCCCAGGCTCGCGGGCGAATCCTACGTCGCCAGCTTCGGCCGCCAGTGGAACCGCTACGACGTGGCCCGCGACGAGGAAGACGAGGCGACCTTCACCGTGAAGACGGGGGTTCACCCCAGCGCGTTGCAGGGGCTTCGCGTGCTCGACGCCGGATGCGGCGGGGGCCGTTACGCCAGGCTCGCCGGAAGGTTCGGCGCGGAGGTGGTGGGGGTCGACCTGAGCTCCGCCGTCGAGAAGGCCGCCGCGCTCTGCCAGGACCTGCCGAACGTCACGATCGTCCAGGCCGACCTGCTGGACCTGCCGCTCGCGGAAGGGGCCTTCGACCTGGCGTTCTCGATTGGCGTGATGCACCACAGCCCCGACCCTCGCGAGGCGTTCGCCCAGGTGGCCGCCCGGGTGAAGCCTGGCGGTTCGCTGGCGGTCTGGCTCTACCGCCGGAACACGCCGCCGCAGGAATGGCTGAACTCCGGGCTCAGGGCCGTCAGCACGCGGATGCCGACCCGGGCGCTGGAGACGTTGTGCGTCGGGCTGGGAGCGCTGGGAAGCGTCCCCCTGCTGAACCGATCACTGAACAAGCTGGCGAACTTCTCGAACCACCCCGACTGGACACTGCGAGTCTGCGACAACTTCGACTGGTACGCCCCGCGCTATCAGTCGCATCACACCGAGGCCGAACTCCTCGGCTGGTTCCGCGAGGAAGGCTTCGAAGACCTGAGGGTGCTGCCCCCCGCGAAGTCGGGCGGGCTTTATGACTGGTCGTATCGGAACGACCTGATCATCGGCAGTGGAGTGAACGTTTCAGGCAGGAAGGGAGAGAGTCCCCGTGGATGAGACCTACGAGCCAACCGACGACCCCAACCCGGATCGTGGCCCTTACGACGATCTGATCGCCGCGATCGTGGCCGAGCAACAAGCCAGGGGCGAGCAAGTCAACAAGGTCGTCGTCGTCAAGAGGTTGCTCAACCGGGCCTGGGGGGTGGACGTGAGGTACGCCAAGGAAGTCGTCGAGAACTACCGCCACCGCTACTCGACGCCCTGGTGAAGACCGAAGCCAACGGCGCGGGACGTCCGCTGTTCCTGGCGACACTAGCGTTGCTGTCACTGGGCGTGGCCTTGGTCGTGGCGCGATTCACGCCTCGATAGCCTCAAAAAATAAATTTATCAATACTTGATGAATTAATCCGAATGGCCCGCGAGTCGTCTCGAAGGCGGCGTGCGGGACGGCATGGCGATCCGGGCGCGGGGATCGGCCGCGGCCATTCCACAGACGGCCGTCTCGAACAGGGAGTAGGGACAGGGGTCGTGGAACTTGACTCGGATCGCGCATTGGCCTTGCGAGAGCCGTTCCACCTCGCGGATTTCAGCGCGGATGACCGCTTTCTCCGCCGAGACTTCCAGAAAGACCCAGAACGGTCGGCCCGAGGGGGGGACTTCGTCGAGGAAGATCCTGGCCCCGCCGCGGCTCATGTCGATGACCAGGGCCACGCGGGTGTTCAATTTCCAGAAGGTCTTCCACGAGACCCAGGCGTGGCACTCGGGCCGCTGACTCCGCGCCTCGGATCGGCGCTCGGTCACGGGGGAGGGGGTGACGACGGTCGTTCTCGACGTCGTGGGGCGGCCGGACTCGGTGACCTCCCACCTGGAGAAGGTCCGCAACAAGCTTCCCTCGGCGCCCGGCGACGTCCCGCCTCGGTCGACGCGGAAGCGTTTCTTGTGCCACCGATTGACGGTGGGTTCGGGAGCGGGATGGTGGTTTTCGCCACGGGGGGCGGAACTCTCGGACATGAAAGCGACCTCGGGTCGTCAGGCGGGCCGGTGTCGGGGTCGACGTCGGTCTGGGTGCGTTCCACGGCCCTCGCCGGTCGGGACGTCCGGAACCAGGGGCCAAGTCAACCCTAGGCCACGATCGGTCCGGCGCGCGGTCAAAGTCCCGAGGCGTCGATCACTTCCGCCCCGTCGCGGCTCCCGAGCGCCCGCCAGACGGCCGGGTTCACGGTTTGCTTGACGAATCGGACCGAGCCGTCGACGCGAAGGGCGTTCACGCCGCCGGGATGCTTGCTCCGGGCCGCCACGTCCAGCGAAAGCCGGTCCCACCAGTAATTCGACCGGCTACTATGCGGGAGCCCCCCCCGGCAATCGACCCGGGGATCGTTCGGCGGCCGAAGGTGGTTGTACACGCTGTGTCCCGGAGCGCCATAAACCCAGCGGCTTCCCCGGGTTTGCTGCAACGCCAGGCCTGGTCCGACGCACTGCCTGGAGTATTCGGTCAGCTCTGGGCCGTGGGTGGCGTTGTCGTTGCCCCGGGTCAGAACGAATCCCAGGGTCGGGCTGACGCCGTCCCAGACGCCTGGCCCTCCCGGTTCGGACTTCACGGTCTCGCCGACGCAGACGGTCTGGCTCGCGCCGTCGACGATCTGCGCGAGGCGGACCGCCGAGTTCTCGAAGAACACGCCGGTGATCGCCACGCCCGAGGGGTTGCGGGGCGACAGCGGGTAGGTGGTTCCAGAACAAAGCGGATAATTGTGAACGCCACTTTCTCCCTGGAGTTTCCGCAACGTGTCGGAGGGGCAAAGCAGCACGGTCAACAGCAGATTCATGACCGTCGTGTTCTCTGGCACCGAGAGCCCGCCGGGACCGTTGTCGGGACTGAGGTCGAAGTTGATCGCGGCGAAGGCGTGAGGCTGGTCGAGTTGGGGGAGGATCTGGGCGTAGGCCGAGTAGTGCCGGCCGTGGCCGTCGACGAATCCTCGAAGCCTTCCGGGCGGCAAGGTCTCGTGGACGTCGTGGTAGTTCAACAGGGCCAGCCCGATCTGCTTGAGGTTGTTCGCGCAATGAGCGCGTCGGGCGGCTTCCCGGGCGCTTTGGACCGCCGGTAGCGAGAGCGCGATCAGCACGCCGATGATCGCGATGACGACCAGAAGCTCGATCAACGTGAACGCGCCTCTGCGCATCGCCTGACGTTCCTCGCGACCGGAATCCGACCTGACGCGAGCGCCATGATACGCGACTGGTCGAACCAATGCTGGTTCGACGCGACACCCAGGTCGGGGATCGCGCCGAGTCGCGAGTCGCGCGGGATGAAACGACGACGACCCCCGCGGTCACCCGCGGGGGTCGTCGTCATTGGGATGCCCAGTCTCTCGTCAAGGCGATTCCCGTCCGGGTCAGAACCGTCCGTGATCGCTGGT
Organism: Isosphaeraceae bacterium; assembly: GCA_050249155.1. Taxonomy (GTDB): domain Bacteria; phylum Planctomycetota; class Planctomycetia; order Isosphaerales; family Isosphaeraceae; genus JBFWRA01. The sequence continues at coordinate 4,473 of JBFWRA010000430.1, forward strand.
CGCCGAGAGGAACCAGCCTTCGCTTGACTTACTCAGTTGCCCGAGGGGGTCGAGAAGAGCAGGCTGCTGGTGGGCGGGATGGTCGGAGCCGGGGCCGCGGGAGCGACCTCGGGGGCCGGGGGAGCCTCGTCGCCGTGAACCGGGGCGGCGGCGGCGGGGGCGGCCGACGGGGTCAACTGTCCGCTGCCGTAGGCGGCGGGGGCGGCGTACGCCTGGCCGCTACCATACGCCTGGCCGCTACCATACGCCTGGCCGCTACCGTGGGCCTGAGGGGCGGGGGTCACACCACCCTGGGGGGCGGGCATGACTTGCGAGGAGGGGTAAACCGGCTCGCAGGCCGGAGCGCACGGGGCGGCGTGAACTCGCTTCTTCTTCAGAACCCACTCGTAGGTGTAAACCTTGGGCTTGGGCTTCAGCTTGGCGCACAGGTCCGCGAAGCCGCAGCTCGCGCCGTTGAGGAGGTC
>JBFWRA010000431.1:0-4933 GCA_050249155.1 Isosphaeraceae bacterium
GGTAGAACCTGTTCGACTTGGACCCCTGGCTCGAGTCGTCCTCCACCTTGAGGAACCGCGAGCAGAGCATCGGCGTGAGGGTGAACGACACGAACAGACTCACCAGGATCGCGAAGGCGATCGTCAACCCAAAGCTGTGGAAGAGCCGGCCGACCTGCCCGTCCATGAACGCCACCGGAACGAAGATCACCACCAGCGAGAGGCTGGTGGCCAGCACCGCCAGGGCGATCTCCTGCGTCCCCACCCGGGCCGCCTCCATCGCGGGGCGGTGGTGTTCCTCCATATGTCGGAAGATGTTCTCGTGAACGACCACCGCGTCGTCGATCACGATCCCGATCGCCAGCACCAGCGCGAGCATCGTGATGTTGTTCAGCGTGAATCCCAGCGCGAGCATGCAGGCGAAGGTCGCGATGATCGACGCCGGAATCGCCGAGGTCGCGATCAGGGTCGTCCGCCAGTCCCTGATGAACAGCAGGATCGTCGCCGAGACCAGCAGCGCCGCCAGCAACAGGTGGAACTGGACCTCCTCGATGCTCCGCTCGATGAACACCGACTGGTCGCGAACCACCTCCATCCGGAGGTCCGCCGGCAGGGTCTTGGCGATCGACTCCAGCCTCGCCTTGACCCCCTTGACCACCTCCACCGTGTTCGCCCCCGACTGCTTCCGGACGATCAGCGTGACCCCTGGCACGCCGTCGAGCCGGGCGAGGGATCTGGGTTCCTCGACCGAGTCCTCGGCGCGGCCCACGTCTCGGATGCGGACGGGGTAGCCCGATCGGTTGGCGATCACCAGGTCGTTGAACCGCTCGGTCGCGTCGAACCGGCCGAGTACCCGCAGGACCAGCTCGCGCTTTCCCTGATCCACGCGACCGCCGGGCAGTTCGAGGTTTTGGGTGACCAGGGCCCTTCGCACGTCCTCGATCGAGAGTTCGAACTGGTTCAGTAGATCGGTGTCGATGGTGACCTGGACCGTCCGCCGGCGCTGGCCCACCAGCGCGACCGACCCGACCCCGGGCACCGTCTCGATGATCTCCTTGACCCGTCGCCGGGCGATCTCGGTGGTCTCGCGGAGGTCGCGGCGGCCCGAGACGGCGATCGTGACCACGGGGGCCGCGTCCTCGTCCAGCTTGTCGATCACCGGCAGGGTGGTCCCTGGGGGAAGCTGGGCCACCATCGCGTTGACCTTGTTCTGAACCTCTTGCGAGGCGACGTCGGGAGACTTGTCCAGGACGAATCGGATCAAGACGCGCGAGACCCCTTCGGCCGTCTTGGAACGAAGCTCCTCGATCCCCTCGATGGTGTTGACCGCCTCCTCGATGGGTCGGGTGATCTGCGTCTCCATCTCCTCGACGCTGGTGCCCCGCAGGGTGGTCGTGACGAAGACGTAGGGCAGGTCGAGTTTGGGCTGAAGGTCGACCCCGAGGCGTTGGTAGGAGAACAGGCCCAGCACGATCGGCAGCGCCGTGAGCATGGTCGTGAAAACGGGGCGTCGAATGCAGAGGGCGGAGAGGTTCATCGCGGCGGGTCTCTCGCGGCGCGGGCGATCTCGGGCGGGTCGTGAGCCGGTGGGAATCGTTACCGGGAAGGGGCGCGGGCGGATGACGGCCGGGCGCTCCGTAGCGATTCAGAGTGACCGAGGGTTTAACCTCTGTCAAGCGGGAGAGGCGTCAGGACGGCGCGCTTCGGCCAGGTTATTCCGAAGAAACGCGCGGTCATCCCCCGCCGATCGTCTCCAGGAACGCCATGACCGCGACCAAGCCGAACAGTAGAAGGAAGGTCAGGAATCCACTGGTCCCCCCCCGCCTGGCGATTCGAGCCAGCCTCCGCTCCTCGGAGAGCCCCTCCGCATCCGCCTCGGAGCGCGCCAGATCAATCTGTCGGAGGGCGTGTCGGAAATACCAGACGTTGCCGCAAAACCCGCAGGCCAGCCAGAGCCCGAGGTTCACGGTCTGATCGACCGCGCGCAGCGTGTGGATCGAGAAGTTCAACGTCTCCGCGGCGATCTCCTCGACCATGCCGACGACAATCATGATTCCGAGTATGATTAGGGCGTTCCAGTACATCTTCCGATACGTGAGCCAGACGACGCCAAACAGGAAGGCGGCGAAATTGAACCCCGCGCCCGTCGCCGGAACCTTGGAATTCAAGTGTTTGGACCACTTGCGAAGATAATGCCCATGGTTGCGGCCGACGAACGCCTCGAGCTCGACCCGGATGGCCGGACCGAGTTCGTCAGAGGTTCCCCGACCGCTGGGAGGTTCAAGCGACGCTTCCGGAGGGGCGTATGGATTGGTCTCATCCATCGTGAAGGACTCGACGGGTGGAAAGCGCCGCAGGGGTTGGATCTCGCCCCGCGCGGCAAGCCGGACTTCGCGAACCGTCCAGGGCGAAGGGAGGAGCGTCGTTCCGCCGATACGATAACCAGGGCGACCGGGCCATCGTCGCGGCCTCGCGGTCGATCCCCGAGGACCTCCGAGACCCACCCCACAACCCCAGAAGGTGGTCGATGTCTGATTCCCTGGAGCGCGTCCTGGTCGTCCCCGCCTCCGAACTGGACCGCCTCGGGCGGTTCCAGGGGTTCCACGGCGAGGTCGAACGCTATCTCAACGCCCTCTTCGCGCCTGGGCTGCCGGGCTTTCGACCGCGTTCGGAAGTCGAGGACGATCCCTCGCTCAAGCAGATTATCCCCTACGTGATCTTCCGTTGCGAGGGGGAGGTCTTTCGCTATACGAGGGGAGGCTCCGGCGGCGAGGCCCGGTTGCGGAAGAGGAGGTCCCTCGGGGTCGGCGGGCATGTCGCCGAGGAGGACGCCGACGGCCGGGGGACTCTCGACGCCTACGAGATCGCCCTCCGCCGGGAACTCGACGAGGAGGTCAAGATCGACAGCCCCGGGACTCTCAGGCGGGTCGGGCTTATCAACGACGACGCCACCCCGGTCGGCCAGGTCCACCTTGGGGTGGTTCACGTCTACGAACTGGAACGACCCGCCATCTCACCGCGCGAGTCGGCGCTCATCGAGCCTGGCTTCGTCGCCTCGACGAGGCTCCGAGACGAGTGGGAGTCGTTCGAGTCCTGGTCCCAAATCTGTATCGACGCGCTCCTCGACCCCGTCTGACCGCGACGGCACGGAGCCGAGGGCGCGGTGCGACCTCGCTCTACTTGCTACTTGCCCTTCTTGGCGTAATCGATCTCCATCACCTTAACGAAGTCGGGGCCGGTGGCCTCGGATTTCATGAGGAAGACGGACGATCGACCGCCATCGGGCTTGATCGTCGACACGATCTTCATCAGACCCTTCGCACCCGAGGGATCGACCGTCTCGCCGGTCATGGTCAGGGCCTTCTTCGCCTCGTCGTAGGTGCCTTCCATCACGATCGGCGAGGTGCTCATCGAGTCGACCCAGGTTCCGACGTACTTCCCGCGGACCGGGTCGTAGCCGTTTTGACCCTGGCCGTGGAAGGTCGTCCCCATCATCTCACCCTCGAACTTGCTGAGCACCCAGAGCCCACCGGGCATCAGCGTGTTCGTCTCGGTCCCCTTGGAAACCTGGGGTTCTCCCTGTGGGTCGGTCCACATCTTGATCGTGGCCTCCCAGGTGCCCACGTCCTGCGACAGCAGGGCATGCTCCTTCCCAGGCTTGGGGAACCCCTCCTGGGCATGGGCCGGAGCCGACACGCCAAGAGCCGCCGACAGCAGGCAGAACGTCCCCAGCGCCTTCGTCGCGTTTCGCATCGATCACCACTCCTTTCGATGAGTCGTCCTTGATCTGTACAGAAGAATAGTGTCACGCGAGCGTAGTATTGGCGATCGATCGGTCCAGATCAAGAGGAATTCCCTGGAAATCGCTCCGGAGCGTCAGGGTTTTGGAAGGGAAAAGGCCCTGGCCCTCGAAGGGCCTTTTCAGGCGATTCGAGGGCCGGGGCCGGAGGTCGTGGCGTGGGTTCGGACGGGGCTCGTCGATCAGGCGGGGAGACCTTTGCGGGACAGGAACCGCCAGGAGCCGGCGAAGCCGAGGCCAAGGATCAGCAAGGTGGAGGGTTCGGGGACGTAGGTGTAGGAGATCAAGACGTCCGCCGAGGCGCGGGTCACGATGGAGCCCGAGCCGTTGCCCGAACTGGAGCTAAACGCGCTGCTGGAACTGGCCATGACGGGCAGGGCGATCGTCTCGCCAGGCGAGCTCGCGGTGAACATGGCGAGCGTGGCCGGGTCGGTCAGCGCGAGAGGTCCCGCGCCCGCCCCTTGAAGAATCGTGGGAATGGTCACCGTCTGAGGGAACGGCCCGTTGGAGACGACTCGAGACTCGTCGACCATGGGGGGAACGGCCGAAATCAGGAGATTCCCATTGGGATCGCGAACCGAGACCGAACTGGCCTGGGTTCGCATCGTCAAGGTGGAGGGCGAGAGAAACCGCAGGGTGACGTCGTGGTTGAACGAGGAGTTCAGGGCGACGTTGACGGCCAGGAGCTGACCCAACGCGGGATCGAACTTATCGAAAACCAGGGGGTTGGTGACCGTCGGGGGGAGCCCTGGCTGCCAGTTGGTCTGGGTGAGGGGAATGAAGTGGGCCTGAACCGGCGTGGTCAGGGACGCCGCGAACACGCCGCCAGGCGAGGCCAGCCAGAAACCCAGAACAAGGGCCACCGCGAGCGGTGCCTGGCGACTCCAGCGAGTCGAAAGATCCTCGGGTCGGATCTTGACGGTTCGAGACATGGAAAAACTCCCCCAAAGCGAAGCCGGCGGCGGTGACCCGGCGACGGACGTCCCTCTATCGTCAAACGCCGACGGGTCACGGCCCCGGGGCGATAACTCTTATTGCCCTTGGAGATCGGCCGCATTGTCGGGAGAATTGAGCGATACCTTATAAGGCGAAGCCTGACCGCGCGTGACGGCCCTCGAGGAGGAACGTGGGGGTGGTCGCGCGTCGATCGGCGCG
>JBFWRA010000432.1:0-4933 GCA_050249155.1 Isosphaeraceae bacterium
CAGCAGCGTCGGGTGGTCGACCAGGCCCAGTTCGTCGAGCACGTCCTTGACGGCCCGGATTTGCATCTCGGCCTCGGGGCTGGAGGCGTCGACGACGTGGAGCAGGAGGTCGGCCTGTCGAGCCTCCTCCAGGGTCGCCTTGAACGAGGCGACCAGGGCGTGGGGAAGGTTCCGGATGAAACCGACGGTGTCCGAGAGCAGGACGTGCCCGCCGCCTCGAAACCGCCACTTGCGGGTTCGGGTGTCCAACGTGGCGAAGAGCTTGTCCTCGGCGAGCACGCCCGCGCCGGTCAGGGCGTTCATCAACGTGCTCTTGCCCGCGTTGGTGTAGCCGACCAGGGAGACCGTCGGCGCGTCCCCTCGTCCGGCGACCTCGCGTTCCTTCCTGGCCTGCACCTTGGAGAGCTTGGCCTTGAGTTCCTGGATGCGTTGACCGACCAGCCGGCGGTCCTCCTCAAGCTGCTTTTCACCAGGACCTCGCACGCCGATCCCCCCCTTGTAGCGTGAGAGGTGGGTCCACATGCGCTTCAATCGAGGCATGGCGTACTCGAGCTGGGCGAGTTCGACCTGAAGGTGGGCCTCGTGGGTCTGGGCGCGATTGGCGAAGATGTCGAGGATGACCTCGGTCCGGTCGATGACCTTGACACCCAGGAGCTTCTCGAGGTTTCGAGTCTGGGCGGGGCCGAGGTCGTTGTCGAAAACGACCAGATCGGCCTCGTGAGCCGAGACGAGTTCCTTGAGTTCCTCGACCTTCCCCGAACCGACGTAGGTGGCGATATCGGGCTGCCGCCGTTTCTGGATCATGCTCCCCACCACCACCAGGCCCGCCGTGTCGGCCAGGCCACGGATCTCTTCCAGGGGGTCGTCGGGGTTGACCTCGCCGTCGGGCAGGAGAACCCCGACCAGGATCGACTTTTCCCGACGGTCCAGACGCTCGGTGCTTTTGAGTTCGGTCAAGGGGTATGGCACCTCGTGCTTGCGGTTGGGGACGTGTGTGAAGGCGACCCGGAACGCCTTTCACCGCGAATTTTATGCCGATGCGACCCGCCGCGTCAACGAAACGAGCGGGCGCTGGGTCGGTCGCGGAGGTTGGACACGAGCCGCCACTCTCAAGTTCGACCGGGAACGGGAGTGAGTTCGCGAAAATCGCTCCAAGGCGATCCAAAACGTGGCCCTCACGCGTGCGACAGCACACGCCTCGGGGCCAGCATGCCGGTGGCCGGGTCGGCCTCCGCGATGGCCACAAGCGAGCCTTCCTCGGTGAAGACGGCCAGTTCACCGGCGACCAGTCCCGCGTCGTCGACGCGGATCGCTCGTCCCCGCGCGAGGTTCAAGGCGTCCTGATCGGTGACCTTGACGCTGGGGAGGCACGAGACCGCCTTCGAATTGGAAAGAAGAAGGCCGGGAAGGGCCTCGGCCGAAAGGGACCTGGGGTCGAGGGCCTCGCCCAATCGAAATGGGCCGATCGCGGTTCGGGTGAGAACCTCGACCAGACCCCCCGTCCCGAGCGATTCGCCCACGTCCCTGGCGATCGACCGGATGTACGTTCCCGCGCCGCAGTCGATCTCCAGCTCCAGTCGCGGCCACTCGTAAGAGAGGATCGCGACGCGGTCGACCCGAACGGGCCTCGGGGCCAGTTCCACGTTCACACCCGCCCTGGCGAGGTCGTAAGCTCTTTTACCGGCCACCTTGAGCGCCGAGTATTCCGGAGGCCTCTGAAGGATCGAACCGACCTGGGCCTGAACGGCCTGTTCGACCTGATCGAGACTGGGGATTGAGCGAACCTCCCCTTCGACGATCTGGCCGTCCGCGTCGAGCGTGTCGCTGGTGGCACCCAGGCGAACGACGGTCCGATAGGTCTTGGGCATTCGCTGGACGTACTCGATGAGCCGGGTGGCGGACCCGACGCAGACGACCAGGACCCCGGTGGCCAGGGGGTCGAGCGTGCCGGCGTGCCCCACCTTGGTTTTCCGGACGAGGCGCGCGACCTGGTCCACGACGTTCCGCGAGGTCACGCCCGTCGGCTTGTTGAGATTCAACACGCCACTTGTGGCGGGTTGAGAGGAGCTGGGATTCATCATCAAGAAATCGTCTCGTTCCGGAGTGTTTTCGCAAGTCCGCCCGGAGCCTCGCTCATGATCTAAAATCTCTCAAAGAGGGAGGTTAGCGCGACGAATCGACGTCCGTCGAAATCTCCGCGTGAGCGACGATCGGGCAACGTCGCTTGACGCCAAATCACTCCGGCGGCTAGCGTTTCGAGTAGGCGAGCGAGGGGAACCGCCAGGACCGTTCCCAAAATGACCGCTCGATCGTGACAGAGGCGACGACTCGCGATGCCGATTCTACCCGCCGAGCCGGATCTGTACCCGGCCGACCTCTGGAATGGCGGCCATGACGCCGCGGTGGCGGGCCGCCGCTGGTGGTGTCTCCACACCAAGCCGCGCCAGGAAAAAGCGACGGTCCGAGAACTTCATCACCAGAAAGTCCCGTATTATCTGCCCATGGCCGTGAACGAGAGTCGGACCCCTCAAGGCCGCAAAATTCGTTCCGTGGTGCCCCTGTTTCCCGGGTACGTGTTTCTGCTGGGCGACGATCGGGAACGGGTGCTCTCGCTCAGGGGAAACCGCGTGGTCCGGATCCTCAACGTCCCGGACCAGGAGTCGCTCAGCCACGATCTGCGACAGGTTCATGGGATGCTCGCCTCGGGGCTGGCCGTTTCTCCCGAGCCACAAATGCCGGTGGGGGCCCACGTTCGGATTCTTTCCGGACCGTTGACGGGGCTGGAGGGGATCGTCATCCGTCGCGGCAAGCATGACCAGTTCGTGGCCCTGGTGCGATTCCTCGGCTCGGGCGCGACGGTCGACCTCGAAGACTGGCAGGTCGAACGTCTGCCCGAGGCGAACTAGGACTCGGAACCCCTTGGCCCTCGGGGGCGTTCCCTTTCCGTGGAATGCGCGCGACGAACCGGCACGAACACCGCGTCGATCTCGGTCGCGAGTTCATCCTCGTACTCGACCGGTTCGTCGATCGCCTCGGAGATCCTCGGGCGGGTCGGATCGGCCATCCCCTCGGGCCAGATCAGGAAGCCCCCTTTCCAGAAGCTCGACCCCTCGAACGACCAGGTTCCCCAGATTCCCTTGCCCTCGTTGTATCCCTTGTAGGCGATCGTGTGCTTGCCCAGGTAGTGCTTGGACCACCAGCAACGGCCGTCCTCCACCTGGTAACGGCCAGACACGACGAACTTGCCGACCCAGTCTCGTCCCTCCCCCTTGAGCACTCCCTGGCGAAAGGTCAGGATCAGTTCCGTGGGGTGCTTCCCTGGGAGAAGGGGCTGCAGGAAAAATCCGATCCACTTGCCCGAGGGGAATCGAGCGTCCGGCTCGACGGACAGTTCGGGATGGGGGTTGGGGATGCTCATGGCTGCCTCACCTCCGGCGGCTCGGGCCGCCCTGGGGAAACGACCGTTGGCGACAGGGCCAGGGTGGCTAAGGGCGCGGTCGACGTCCGATTATAATGCCGGGTGTCTAGACTCTCCCGGCGAGCGCGGGGTTCACCGCGGCGGGACGGGAGCGGGGATCGGGGGGCCGGATGGCACGCGCGCCTTACATCGTGGGGATCGACCTCGGAACGACCAATTGCGCGGTGGCGTACGTGGACACCAAGGGGCGCGAGCGCCCCACGTCCGACGTCAAGCTCTTCGAGGTGCCGCAACTGTTCGCCCCCGGGGAGACCCAGCCCCGGGCGATGCTCCCCTCGTTTCTCCACCTGCCCGGTCCACACGAACTCCCCGAGGGGGCGACGCGGCTTCCCTGGTCAGAGGCCTCCGACCGATTCGTCGGCGAATTCGCGAGGGTCCAGGGGGTGAGGGTCCCCGGGCACCTGGTCGCCAGCGCCAAGAGCTGGCTCTGTCACCCAGGCGTGGACAGGGAGGCGGAGATTCTCCCCTGGGGTTCCCCTCCCGAAGTCCGCAAGGTCTCCCCGGTGGAGGCGTCCGCCGAACTCCTGCGGCACGTTCGGGACGCCTGGAACCACCAGATGGCCCGAGACGTCCCCGCGAGGAGGCTGGAGGCCCAGGACGTCGTGCTGACCGTTCCCGCCTCGTTCGACGAGGCCGCCAGGGAGTTGACGGTCGAGGCCGCCAAACGCGCGGGACTCGTCAACTTGACCCTGCTGGAGGAACCGCAGGCGGCCTTTTATTGCTGGATCGTCTCGCATCAGGAGGGCTGGCAGCGCGAGGTGCGCGCCGGGGAGTTGATCCTCGTCTGCGACGTCGGCGGCGGCACGACGGACTTCAGCCTCATCACCGTGGTCGAGACGCCGAGCGGCCCCGGATTCCGAAGGGTCGCCGTCGGCGACCACCTCATGCTCGGGGGCGACAATATCGACCTCGCCCTGGCGCACAGGGTCGAGGCCAAGCTCGGCGGGGCCAGGCTCGACGCCGAGCAGTGGAGCGCGCTGCGGTACGCCTGCCGATCGGCCAAGGAGCGCCTTTTGGGCGAGTCGCCCCCCGACCGTTGGCCCGTCACGATCGCGGGGCGAGGCTCACGAGTCATCGGCGGAAGTCTCAAGTCCGAACTGACCCTCCAGGAAGTCGTCGACGTCGTGGTCGACGGGTTCTTCCCCAGGGTGGGTCGCGCCGAGGAGCCCTCCCGAGGGGCGAAGATCGGCCTGCAAGAATTCGGCCTGCCGTTCGTGGCCGATCCCGCGATCCCCAGGCATCTCGGAGCCTTTCTGCGTAGGCACAAGGCCGAGGCGATCCTGCCGGCCGGTCATGTTTCCGACGATCGGCCCGCCCGGCCCGACGCCATTCTGTTCAACGGCGGAGCGCTCACACCCGAGATCGTCCGACGTCGGATCGTCGAGGTGGTCCAGAGCTGGTTCCCCGACGATCCCGGAGCCCCTTACGTGCCTCGGGTTTTGAGCAACGCCTCCC
>JBFWRA010000433.1:0-4932 GCA_050249155.1 Isosphaeraceae bacterium
CACGGGGCCGGCGTCAGTCCGAACAAGAGCAACGCCAATTCCGCGGCCGCGATCAGTCCGAGGATCAGAGCGACGCGCCGATGGGGCTCGATCTCGGCGATCACCTTGATCCCGAGGAATTTGGAGAGGGTATAGCCCAACACCTGAGCCGCGACGAGCACGGAGTAGTTACCCAGGTCCCAAAGCGATACGCCCGCGTAATCGCCGGCCGTGAAGGGTTTGCGAAAGGCATACATGCAGAAGTAGGTGCCAAACGCCGCCACGACGCACCAGGCCGACAAGGACAACCCGCGCCCGTCCGACGCCGACACATTCTCCCCCGTTTCGGCTTCCTTCATCGAGTCACCTGGTTTGGATGAAGTGGATCCCGTTCCCTGGACAGATCAAGACGTTAAAATGATTGGAATACCATGATTCGTCCCGAGGCGCATGACGTCACGGACGCGATCCGCATTCGGCCTCGTTCAAGGGCAAGGTCGCCCTCGCGGCCGCCGAGCGGACCCGGACCCTCGCCGAACTCGTCAAGGTGTATCAAATCCACCCCGTCCAGATCAGCCAGCGGAAGAAGCGGATCCTGGACCGCCTCAAGTCCCTCTTCCAGGACCGACCACGACGACGGCCAGGCGACCCAGGCCGAGCCCCCCAGCGGATCGGTCGCCTCAACAGGGTGGTCGAGTCACTCGGATGAGCGAAAAAGGGGACGGAGTGAACTATTGCAACAGAGTTTTGAAAACAGTGTTGACGACATTCTCCTCCGTCACCTTTTTGAGCGAGGTTTAACGCGACGGCCAGACGCTCGCGCCGTAGATCGCCTGGTCGCCCAGCTCCTCCTCGATCCGCAGGAGCTGGTTGTACTTCGCGATCCGGTCCGACCGCGAGGCGCTTCCCGTCTTGATCTGGCCGCAGTTGGTCGCCACGGCGATATCGGCGATGGTCGCGTCCTCGGTCTCGCCGGACCGGTGGCTCATCACGGCGGTGTACCTGTTCCGCAGGGCCATCCCCACGGCGTCGAAGGTCTCCGTCAGGGTGCCGATCTGGTTGACCTTCACCAGGATGCTATTGCAGCAACCCTTGGTGATCCCCTCGGCCAGCCTCACGGGGTTGGTCACGAAGAAGTCGTCGCCGACGATCTGAACGCGCCCGCCCAGGGCCTTGGTGATCTCGGCGTAGCCTTGCCAGTCGTCCTGATCGAGCGGGTCCTCGATCGAGACGATCGGGTACTTGTTGACCCAGTCGGTGAACAGTCCAATCATGTCCTGGGATGAGAACAGCTTGTCGGGGTTGGACTTCCAGAACTTGTAGCCCTTCTTGTCCCCCTCGTCGAAAAGTTCCGAGCACGCGCAGTCCAGGGCGATGGCGAAGTCGGCGTGCCTGCCGGCCTGGTAGCCGGCCTTGTCGATGGCGTCGAGAATATAAGTGATCGCCTCCTCGTTGCCGAGGTTCGGGGCGAACCCCCCCTCGTCGCCGACGGCCGTGTTGTGCCCCGACTTCTTCAAAAGGGTCTTGAGGTGGTGAAAGACCTCGGCGACCATCCGAATCCCCTCGGAGAAGCTCGGCGCTCCCAGAGGCATGATCATGAATTCCTGAAAATCGATCTTGTTATCGGCATGTTTGCCGCCGTTGACGATGTTCGCCATCGGCACGGGCAAGACGCGGGCGTTGGTTCCGCCGAGGTAGCGGTACAGGGGCAAGCCCAGCGAGGCGGCGGCGGCCTTGGCGGTGGCCAGCGAGACGCCGAGAATGGCGTTGGCCCCGAGCTTGCCCTTGTTCTCGGTGCCGTCGGCGGCCCTCATCGCCGCGTCGAGACCGGCCTGGTCGGTGGGGTCTCGGCCGATGACGACCTTGGCCAGGACGGTGTTGGCGTTCTCGACGGCCTTGAGGACCCCCTTGCCGAGGTAACGCGACTTGTCGCCGTCGCGCAGCTCGACGGCCTCGTGGACGCCGGTGCTCGCGCCCGAGGGCACCGCGGCGCGGCCGAGCGTGCCGTCGGCGAGAACCACGTCGACCTCGACGGTCGGGTTGCCTCGGCTGTCCAGGATCTGCCGGGCGTTGACGGAGGCGATCGGGAAGGGGTGCGTGCTCATCGTGGCGCGAGGGCTCCAGAATCCTTGTGGGTCGTGTCATGTCGTGGCGGGTCGTGGACGTCCACAAACCTACCAAAGTGCCCGGCCGTTCCATAAGGGCAATGCGGAACGAAGCCCATTCCAGGGCGGGGGGGGAATCGCCTCCCGACCCTTGATCCCAGGGGTGCCCGGCTCAACGCTCGCGGACTCCGGGCATCCCAATTCCTGGAACTCGGGAAGTCATCGCCGGCCTGTTTCTCAGGGCGCTTCCGAGAGGATCTCGCGGACCTCGACCCAGTTGAAGTCGACCCGGACCCTGGGGTCGGGGTGGGGCTTGACCAGGGTCAGCATGGTGGTCGCCGGCAAGAGGTCGTAACCCAGCGGAAAGGGGTCGCCGAACCGCTGGCCGTTGATGAAGATCTCGACCCGATTCTTGTAGGCCCGACGCGTCAGCTGGTTCCACTGGTCGGGAGGAAGGACGGCGGGGTGGGACGTCGGGGGGAGCGAACGGTCGTTGGGGAAGGCCTCCGCTCCCCAGAACGAGGGAACCAGCGAGATTCGGCCCCGGCGGTCGAGGAAGACGAGGACGCCCCGGCCGTCCTGTCGGCCGACGATCATCCCCCATCCTCCCTCGGCCTGAGGCGAGTCGGCGAAGACCCGACCCGAGAGCGAGACCTGGAACTCCTGGTCCAGGAGCTTGGTGGTCCATTCCGAGCAACTGGCCCCCGACCATCCTGGCTGGGAGACGTACGAGTAGACCCCGACGTCATACTTTCGTTCGCCCATGTCGATCTGGTTGACGTCCCAGCCACTGGCCTTGTCGTAAAAATCGTCGGCGTAGATCACGGGGCCGAGCGGGCGATCGCTGGCGAACTGGGTGGTGAAGCGCGGCCAGGAGTCGTGGAACCGGAAGTCGTCGAAGTTCAAATGCCCCCATTCCACCGCGGCCTCGTCGACCAGTCGAATCGTGATTTCCTGGCCAAGACGTCGGCGGAGGTCGACCGCCACGGGTTGGAGGGTCTCCCACCCCGCTCCGTTGGCCATCGCGACTGGCTTGCCGTTCCTGTCAAGGATTTCGACGCGGGTCTTCGCCAACGCTCCCCCGGCCACGAGGAAGCTGGCGTATGGCTGGGTGACCTTGAAGGGTACCGAGGTCAACGTGCCGGTGGCTTCGTCGCCCCCCTTTTCGTAGGTCCCCACCCAGAACCGGCCGTCGTGTCGGCTGCGGGAGTCCGCCCTGCGGCTGAAGACCGTGTCTCCCTCCACGGGCTGGCCTTCGACCGCGGTCCCCTGGGGGGTCCAGTCTCGAAGGGTGCCGTCCTCGAAGCCAAGGTTTAGCGGTCGGCCCGAGGCGTCGGCGGGGATGGTTCCTCCCCGATCCAGGGCGACGACCTCCACGCGGTCGAACTCGGCTCGCAGGACGCTGGCGTCGTCCTTGACGATGGCGAGCTCGGGGGTCGACGGGAGGATCTCGAAGTTGGCCCGGATCGGCTTGCCGATGGCCACGCCGTTGATCAGGATCTCGATGGACCGCCTACGGGCCCGAACCGTCATCGTGTTCCACTGGCCGGCTCCCTTCACCGCGGGATGTCGGGAAGGGACGCGCAGGGGCCGGTCGGCCGGGTGGGATTCCTTCCCCCAGGGGGAGGGGGCGATCCCGAGCAGTCCCCCCGGATTGACGCTCACGAGAATCCCACGGCCGCCAGGAACGACGAGGATCACTCCCCATCCCCCTTTCGCGTTCGCGGGGCCGATGGCCCGGCCGACCACCTCCACCTCGTATTCGCGAAGGAGTTCCCCCGAGCAATTCCAGGCGTCGAACCCGGTCCACTTCCCGGGCGCTTCCATCACGTAGGCCCCGTTCTCGAACTTCCTTGTGAAAGGGCGGGGCTCGCCTTCGACCTGGGTCTCGCCGACCTGTCCGATTTCCCCGGGGACGTTCAGTTCGTCGAAGGCGATCAGGCCGTTCCGGAACGCGCCTGGCAGGGGCCTGGCGGGCTCGGGCGGGGGCTCCGGTGATGGATCGGAGGAGGCCGACGTCGCGGTTTCGGTCTCGGTTTCGGTCTGAGCCTGGGTTTCGGTCTGGGGCAGGTCGCGAATCTCGATCGTTCGATAGCGGACCACGCCTCGCCCCTCGCCGGAGCCGCACTGGAGGCCGAAGAAGCCCTCGGTCCGGTCCTTGCCAGGGTGCGGAATCCCCTTGGGGAACTCATGGATTTTGGCGAGGTCGGCGTCGAGGATCACCGCGCCGTTGAGCTCGACCTTGACCGTCGAGCCCCTGACGACGACCTCCTGGACGTTCCACTGGCCCAGGGGTTTGAGGTGCCCGCGCTGGGCGGCGGCCAGGTGATAGGCCGAGCCGTGGAAGGCCGTCGCGTCGATCTGGGCGTAATCCGGAAACGTATCGTCGAGTATTTGGATCTCGCACATCCCCTCGTAAGCGCCGTCCCCCTCGCCAGGGTAGCGCAGCAAGAGCCCGCCCTCGGCCCCCGGTTCCAGGAGGAACTCGATCCTGGCGACGAAGTCGCTCCGCGGGATCAGTTCCCGGATCACCGCGCGTCGGCCGGGCCTGGCCGAGAGCAGGCCGTCCTTGACCTCGAAGGCCTCCACTTCTCCGGTCCACCCGGCCAGGTCCTGGCCGTTGAACAGGGAGAGGAAGGTCGGTCCCTCGGGTACGGGTTCCGGTTCGAAGGCGGGCGCGGGTTCGGCCTGGTCGGCGATCGGATCGGGCGTCGCCGTCTCGTCCTGTCCGGTCGTCGTCGACGGTGGGGCCCCGGGGTTCGCTGGCTCGCGTCGCAGCGCGAACCCGGTGAAGGCCATCGCGAGTAGAACGAACCCCACCCAGTACGGGGTGGAGGCGGGGAAGCGT
>JBFWRA010000434.1:0-4925 GCA_050249155.1 Isosphaeraceae bacterium
GGTGAAGGAGTAAGCGCCTCCGACGCCTGTGGAGGTGCTGAGGTTGACGGGGTTCCCGCGGTCGTCGGTGCCGGTCAGGGTCACCGTGACGCCGGAGATTCCGGTTTCGCCGCCGTCGAGGACGCCGTCGTTATCGGCGTCGACGTACACCGCGCCCGAGAGGGTGGCGGGTCGAAGCTCGCCGAAGTCATACCCGGTCGCCGAGATTCCTGCCGAGAGAACGAAGCTGGTGATCAGGTCGTTTCCGGCGGTTCCGCCCGCGGTGCCCGCCGTGTCCTTGCCGTCGAGGTAACCGGAGGGTTGGTCGCCGCTGACGTTGTAAACTCCTGGCCGGAGGTTCGTGAAGGAGTAAAGACCTCCGATTCCCGTGGAGGTGGAGAGGTTGACGGGGTTTCCGAGGTCGTCGGTCCCGGTCAAGGTCACGGTCACGAAGATGATTCCGGTCTCGCCGGCGTCGACGAGGCCGTCGTTATCGGCGTCGTGGTAAACCGTTCCCGAGAGGCTGGCGGGGACCAGCTCGCCGAAGGTGACGCCGGTCGGGGCGGCTCCTTCGGTCAGCGTGACGTTCGAGATCACGTCGTTTCCCGCGGAACCGCCGGTGGTGCCCGGGGAGTCGAGGCCGTCGAGGTAGCCCGAGGGCTGGGTCTCGTTGACGTTGTAAACGCCGGGTCGGAGGCCGTCGAAGACGAACGATCCCCCCAGGCCCGTGGAGGTGGAGAGGTTGACGGGGTTTCCGAGGTCGTCGGTCCCGGTCAGGGTCACGGTCACGCCGGCGATTCCGTTCTCTCCGGCGTCGAGGACGCCGTCGTTATCGACGTCCTCGAAGACGGTCCCGGAGATCGAGGCGGGTCGAAGCTCGCCAAAGTTGAAGCCGGTGCCCGTGGTGTTGGGAGTTCCCGGAGCGATGACGACGCCACTGATCGTGTCGGTGGACGAGGCGCTCCCCGGGAAGGGGGATCCGGCGGTATCCTTGCCGTCGAGGTAACCGGGGGGCTGGGTCTCGGTGACGGTGTAGGCTCCGGGTCGGAGCTGATTGAACGCGTAGGCTCCGCCGGCGCTTGTGGTGGTGCTCAGGTTGACGGGGTTGCCCAGGTGGTCCGTGCCGGTCAGGGTCACGGTCACCCCCTGGATCGGGGTTTCGCCGCCGTCGAGGACGCCGTCGTTATCGGCGTCGACGTAGACGTTGCCCGTGATGGCATGTTCATAAATTGTGATCGTGACGAGGGAGGCCGCCGTGTAATCGTTCTGACCTCCTGAGCCGTCGCGCTCGCCGGTATTGGCGCCGGTGGCTCCCGGAGTGGCCGAGCCTGTGGGGTTGACGGTCGTGCCGTTGGGACCGGGAAGGCTGGTGTGGGTGACCCCGGCGGTGCCGCCGATCGTCTGGCCAGGCGACAGGGACGTGCTGAGCACGGCGTTGAAGTCGATTTGAACGGTGCCGCCGGCTGGGATCTGTGCGATGAGCAGATCCAGGGTATTCCCCGCGGTGCTGTCCGTCGCGCCCGAAGCGCCCCCGAGCAAGGTGACGACGACGCTGCCAGGAACGAGGGTCAGGCCCGGGGGCAAGGCTTCGAGGATTCGGGCTTCGAAGGCGGTCGTGGCGTTGGGTCCGATCGGGTTGGTCACGACGATTCGCAGGGCGACGACGTCGCCGGCGTCGGCGAACGGCTGGCTTGTCGACTGGTTGATGGTCAGGCCGGGCTCGACGACGCGGAGCGTGACGGGGGTCGAGGTCAAGCCGGACTGGCTGCCGTTGATCCGGACGAAGTAGGTGTTGATCAGGTCGTCGCCCGCGTCGTTGGAACCGACGATGGAGTTGTCGACCAGGGCGTTGAACTCCAGGACGACGAACTCGTCGTCGCCGTCGTTGTCGGCGTTGGTCAGGTCGCCCAGCGAGAAGACCGGGTCGACTCCCGTGTTGAAGGGGCCTCCCGAGATCGCCGCGCCTGGCAGGAGGAAGGTCGGGAGGATCGACCCGACGTTGCCGGCGTTGCCGGCCTGGTTCAGCCCCGCGCCCGCGAGCGTCGAGGAGGAGACCCCCGCTCCGTTGGAGACGAAGGCGACGGTGGTCGTGCCGTCGTCGAGGAAGGTCAGGCCGCTGGGCAGCAGGTCGACGAGCTGGAAGGTCGGCATGCCGGTCCCTTCCGGAATGCGGACCTGGAACCGGAACCGAACGATCTCGCCGATGGTCACGCGTTCGACGCCGCCGCTGAAGCCGGTGTGGGCCTCGGAGGTCGAGACGATCGACTTGACGGGCTGGATGGGGTCGATCGTGAGGACCGCGGGGGCGGAGTTTCGGTAATCGTTCTGGCCGACGTTGGAGCCGTCTCGCTCGCCGGTGTCGGTGCCGGTGGCGCCTGGAGTGGCCGAGCCTGTGGGGTTGACGGTCGTGCCGCCGGCCCCGGGGAGACTGGTGAACGTCAAGGTGGACGGGGTGGAGAGCGACTGGCCGGGCGAGACCCCCGGGTTGATCGTCGCGGTGTAAGTGATGGTCACGGCCGCTCCCGCCGGGATCGTGCCGAAGGTGAACTCGACCGTGTTGCCCGCCGAGACGTTCGAGACGCCCGTCACGCCGCCGGAGGTCATGACGTTCACACCCCCGAGGTTCAGTGTGAGCTGCGGGGGAAGCGGAACCAGCAACCTGGCGTCGAAGGCGGTCGTGACGTCGTTGCCGACGCCGTTGGAGAACGTGACGGTGTAGCCGACGGTGTCGCCGGCGTCGCCGGTGCCCGGCGCGACGGTGTGCGCGAGGTTGGTGATCGAGGGCTCGGCGATCACGACCTGGACGTTGGGCGAGGTCGACCCGCTCTGCGATCCGTTGACCTGGGCCAGGAAGTTATTGTTCCGATTGTCGCCGGCGTCGTTACTTCCCGCGGTGGAGTTGAACGCCAGCGCGTTGAACTCGAGGACGATGAACTCCTCGTCGGCGTCGTTATCGGAGTTGGCCAGGTCGCCGAAGTGGAAGGTCGGGTCGGTGCCGTTGCCGAACGGGCCCCCCGAGATCGCCGAGCCTGGCATCACGAAGGTTGGAGTGATCGACCCGACGGTGCTTTCGTTGCCGAAAACCGCCAACCCCGGCCCGGCGAGCGTCGTCGAGTGGATGGTGAGAAAGTTGGAGACGAAGACGACGGTGGTCGTGCCGTCGTTGAGGTACTGGAGGCCGCTGGGGAGTTGATCGACGAATCGGACGTTGGTGGAGGAGCCCTCGGGGAGCCTGGAGACCAGCCGATACCGGATGATCTCGCCGATGGCCACGCGCTGGGTGCCGCTGACCGGCCCGGTGTGAGACTCGGAGGTCGAGACGATCGACTTGATCGGGTTCATCGTCCGCAGGGCCACGGTGGCCGTGTCGGTCAGGTCGGTGGTGGTGAAGTCCGGCCCGGCTTCGTCGGAGGCGTAGTGGAAGAGGGTGACCGTGTTGGTGATGACCTGGCCGGCCTGGACCGCCGAGGTGAGCTGAAGGTCGTAGGTGATGACGATGACGTTCTGGCCGTTGGTCGCGTGGTAAGGAGCGATCGCGCCGGTCGCGCCCGGGTCGTCGAGTCGGATGCCCCCCGACGGGTCGAAGAGGCCGGTTCCCAGGGTGGTGAAGGGTCGGACGGCCCCCGTGCCGTCGACCACCCGGAGGTTCAGCCCGCCGCCAGGGATGGCGAAGCCGGCGGGCAGGGTGTCGCGGAGCGAGACGTCGAACCCGCCGTGAAGGCCGGAGCCGGTGTTCTCGATGACCAGGGCGAAGGTGACCCGGTCGCCCGCGTCGACCCCGGAGAGGTCGCTGTTGATCGGGCTGGCGGCCAGGTTGGTCGATTGGATCGTCCCGGCGAACCGCGATCCGGCGGTCCCAGGGGCGTTGAAGGCGACCGGACCGACCGTGCCAGGGGAGAACGTGGCCCCGGCCTTGTCGGTGGAGACCACCCCCTTGCGGACGTTCAGGACTGGCTCGGTGATCTGGACCTGGACGATCGCGTTGAGGTCGTTTCCGGAGCCGTTGGTGCTTCCCTCGGAGTAGTTGGCCTGGTTCGTGAGGAAGAGCCCGTCGGCGAACGGCACGGCCGTGGCGGTGACGGTGAACAGCAGGTCCACCTCGGTCGGTTGATTCAAGGGCGAGTCGAAACTGCCATAATCCCACGTGAGCGCGTTGGAAACCGGCTCGACGTTGAGGGTTGGGACGATCCCCGAGTAGACGCGGAAGGTGTCGGCGGGGCCGAACTTGGCGGTCCCCGCCGCCGGTGCCGCGGCGCTGACGACGTCGACGAAACCGAGGACTTCCGACGCCAGGAAGATCGGCAGCGGCAGGAAGTCGCGGAACCTCATGTCCTCGACGTCGCTGGTTGGCAGGGTGTACCGCAGTCGGTACGTCACGGTGTCTCCCGCGGCGACGGTCGGCGGGCTGCTGAACACCGTGGAGCCGTTGATCGCGTAGACCGATTTGGTCAAGGCCCCGGTGACGATCTGGGCGGAGGCCGCGCTGGTGTCGGCCTCGGAGAAACCGGTGGGAGTGCTGACGTCGGCGACCGAGAGCAAGTCGCCGGCGATGGTCACGCCGTTGGTGAGGACGTCCCCCTGGTCGACGGACGCGTCTCCCGAGGGGAAGGTGTCGGAGAAGTTCTCCTGGATGATCGTGCGGAAGACGAGCGTGCCGACGGTTCCGCCGAAGAGGGCCGGGGTCGAGTTCGGTGGCGGCCCTCCGGTGCCCAGGTTGGGCACCGCGCCGCCCAGGAGCTTGCCGTCCTGGCCGCGGGAGATCAGTTCGTTGGAGACCCGGAAGGTGGTGGTGGTGGTGCCGTCGTTGGGGGCGGGATCGGGTGCGAAGTTGCCCGCGACGGTGAAGTTCGCCGGGAGGATCGGCCCGACGGTCGTCACCCCGTGCTCGGTGACGCTGAGGGTGGGGATGAACGTGGCGTCCCAGCGCTGGCCGTCGGAGAACAGGT
>JBFWRA010000435.1:0-4917 GCA_050249155.1 Isosphaeraceae bacterium
GGCCGGGGGGCGGCCCGCCCCCGGGGGCCACCCCGCCGGCCAATTTCCCCATAGGGAATCGATGAGTGTTGGCCCTGGGTCGTTTGGGCCCGTGTTGCGTCGGTCCCCGGGCCGTTGTAGGCTAACGCGACCCCGACTCGCGTCGGGGTTCGCGTCTTCAAGGCGAAGGGAGGCGAAGGATGAACGCTGGCCTGACCTGGGGCCTGGGCATCGTCCTGGTCCTGGCGGTCCTGATCGCGCTGTACGTTTATGTGATTCGCCCCTGGCACATGAGCTGGGGAGCGACCGCCGAGGAAGTCGCGCGTCCCTTGCCCGACGACGGCATGGTGCCCCATCCCAAGGCGAGGGCGACCCACGGAGTCACGCTGCCGGCCCCCGCCGCGGAGGTCTGGCCCTGGCTCGCTCAGATCGGCCAGGGGCGCGGCGGGTTTTATAGTTACGACTGGCTGGAAAACCTGTTCGGCTGCGACATCCACAACGTCGACCGAATCGTCCCCGAGTTTCAGGATTTGAAGAAGGGGGACGGGATCAAGCTTCACCCGAAAGCCCCCGCGCTCTCGGTGGTGACGCTCGACCCGCCCCACGCGCTGGTGATCTGTGGCGGCAAGGACCTTCAGCCCGACCAGCCCGACGACCCGAGCTTCCTGCAACTCCATCGCCTGAGAGCCTACACCTGGGCCTTCGTGCTGGAAGACCAGCCCGACGGGACCAGCCGGTTCCTGGCGAGGGTCCACGCCGACTGGGCCCCCGGGCTGGTCAACTTCTTTCGGTACCGGCTGTTCCTCGAACCGGCTCACTCGATCATGCAACGGAAGATGAACCTGGGACTGAGGGCCTGCGTCGCGTCGAGCAAGACGACGTCCGGATCCTCCGCCCCAGGGGCCTGACCGCGGAACCACGGGGAGGGGTGATGCTCCAGAGCGCGACGGACCACGAGGAGACGTTTCGCGACGGCGACGTGATCGTCCGCGAAGGGGAAGACGGCCGGGAGATGTACGTGATTCAGCGCGGGTCCGTGTCGGTCTCCAAGACCATCGCCGGCCGCGAGGTCGAGATGGCCAGGCTGGAACGGGGCGAATTCTTCGGCGAGATGTCGCTTTTGGAATCCCTGCCCAGGAACGCCACGATCCGTGCCGTCGGCGAGACGACGCTGCTGGTCGTCAAGCCGGGCTCACTGCTGCTGAAGATCCGGCGCAACCCGACGTTCGCATGCGAAATGCTATTACAAATGAGCAAGCGCCTCCGTAAAGTGAACGAGCGTCTGGTGGCGCTGATGGGGAGTGACGAGGTCGCCGCGCAGTTTTCGGAGCGGCTGGCGGAGGCCAGGCTGGCCACCGAGTTCGGCGAGGACTCGGACGGGGCGCGCTGAGATGCTCACCACGATCACGGAACAGCGCCTGGTGGTCGTTTCGGACGTCCACCTGGGCAACGCGTTGTTTCATGCGCGTCGGCCGTTCGTGGAGTTCTTGCGTCACGTCAGGAAGGCGGGGTACGCGCTGTGCATCAACGGGGACGGCGTCGACATCGTGCAGACGACGCTGCGCCAGATCACCCGGGACCTTTCCGACTGCACGAGCGAGCTGCGGAAGTTCAAGCAGGAGGGGCTGCCGGTCTATTACACGGTCGGGAATCACGACATCGTGCTGGAACATTTCCTGGACGACTGGGAGATCGTGCGACTGGCCCCGTTCTTGAACCTGAGCTCGGGAGACAAGCGCATTCGCATTGAACATGGTCATTTGTACGATGAATCGTTTGTGAATCACCCGAGGATCTACGTGCTGACGACGCTCATGGGCGGCGCGGCGCTTCGGATTCACCCGAGGGCGTACAAGCTGCTGGAGAGCGGGCGTCCGCTTCTGGAGGGGGTGGGACACCTCTTCGGCCGGCTGGCTGGGCGAAAGCCGCCCGAGCCCGCGCCTGGGGAGACGATTCCCAACGAACCCATGGGGTTCCGCGAGCGAGCGCTGGAGATTTCCAGGCACGGGTTCGACGCGGTGATTTTCGGTCACACCCACCACGAGGGGGCGGTCACGCTGGGTTCCGGGGCGACCTACGTCAACACGGGAAGCTGGCTGTTCGAGCCCCACTTCGCCGAGGTCGACCACGGTCGGGTCGTCCTGCGTCGCGTGGCCGACTGGCTCGGCGAGGCGAAGGTGGAGGGCAAGTGAAGTAGGTCCATTCCCTCACGCCTTGTCGGTCATCACCTCGGCGACGTGCTCGGCCAGGGCGGCGATCGTCTTGGAGGGGTTCAGGCCGATGGCCCTGGGGATGATCGCGCCGTCGGCGACGTACAGGCCCGGGTAGCCGAAGACCTGACCGGCGTGGTCGACGACGCCGTCCTCGCGGGTCACGCCCATCTTGCAGCCGCCCAGGGGGTGCGGGGTGATCAGGGAGTGCAGAAACGACCATCCCTCGGGAACGTGGGCGCGGCCGCCGGTGGCCTCGGCCATCTTCTTGTGCATCGCCACGATGGCCTCGATCACTTTCCGCGACTGGTGGATCTTCCACTTCAGCTTCAAGGTGCGCCGCCAGGGCGCGTACCAGACCCTCCCCAGGTGAAGCTGGCCGTCGGCGGCGTCGATCCCCTGCGCGAACCAGGGCATGACGGCGCTCTGGGGGTCTCGGGTCCGCAACAGTTGCCCGAACGCCGCCAGGACGATCGACCAGCGTTCGCTCTTGGTGGGGAACTTCACGCTGCCTTCGAAGTGCCCGCGGAGCACGTCGGGCCAGCCGCCGTCCTCGATGAAGAACCGGGAACCGTCCTGGCTGCCGTCGAGGAAGTCGACGGCGCAGGAGATCGTCGGCCCCCTGCTGGGTGAGATTTTGCGGCCGCGGTAAATGGCGGGAGTCAAGAAGTCGCCGTTGGAACTCCAGTCCTTGCCGAGCGCCGGGCTGAGGTTCGGGAGCGTCCCGTGCTGATCGCGGGCCCGGAGCAACAGTTCGGTGGACCCGAGCGAGCCCGCCGCCAGGATGACCCTGCGCCCGACGACGCTCTCGTGCTTGCCCCGAAGGTCGCCGACTCTCTGGTAGTGGACCCGGTAACCTTCCCTGTCGTCCCGCTCGATCCGGGTGACCAGGTGAAGCGGGCGGACCTCCGCGCCGTTCTTCTCGGCGACCGGGATGTAGTTCAGGTCCAGGGTGTTCTTCGCCTTGACCTCGCAGCCCACGCAGCAATTGCCGCAGTGGACGCAGGTCCCTTGCTCCTGGCCGTGCTCGTTGATCCAGCGCTTGGAGTGTTCGGGACTGGTGGGGTCTTTCCTGTCCCAGGACCATTCCGGATCGAAGCTGACGGCCAGCGGCAGCGGGCGGAACCGCGCTCCGTGCCCCAGGGCTTCCGCGGCCTGCTTGACCAGGTGGTGGCGCTCGGGGCGCTGATTCTCGGGGATCGTCTGGAGCCCAAGCATCCGACCGACGCGGTCGTAATGAGGGCGCATCATGTCGTGGGTGATTTCCGGGGGCCAGCCCGAGTCGAACGCGCCCGGCGGGGCGTCGACCGAGACGTTGGCGTAGATCAACGAGCCGCCGCCGACCCCCGACCCCTGCGCGACGGCCATTCCCTTGAAGAAGCGGAGGTCGAGCCAGCCGTTGAGCAGGTGCGGTTGGGCGTGGTCCCAGATCCACGAGGCACCCGCCACGCGAGGGTACTTGTCGGCCTCCCAGCGCCTTCCCCGTTCGAGGACCAGGACCTTGAACCCCTTCTGAGCGAGCCGGCAGGCCGTGACGGCCCCGCCGAACCCGCTGCCAATGATGATCGCGTCGTAAGACGTCATGATCCGAATCGCCTCCGGTCAAGCGGTCAATCGATCCAATCGATCCAGGTCGTCGGTCGCGTGAAGCTCGGTGTAAAGGGCCCTCGCCTGAGCCAGGTGGCTGGCCCCGGAGGGGTCCGCCTGGCCCAGTCTGCGGGCGATCTCGTGATGGACCATCGCTTCCTCGAAGGGCATCCCCAACTGCTGGGCGAACTCCAGGGCGACTCGCCAGGCGACCCGGGCGCGGCTCCGTTTGCCTGAGATCCAGTGGGCCCGCCCCCGGCAGAGCCAGGCTCGAGACAGCGCGTTGGGGAACAGCCAGGCGAACGTCCAGAGGGCCCTGTTGGCTCGACGGGCCTGTCGGGCGACGACCCTGGAGGAGGAACCTTCGCGCTCCCAGAGCTCCAGGAACACCTCGGCCGTGCCCGCGTACCCTTCCAGGTTGAAGTTGGCCATCGGTCGGGTCGAACGGATGCGATCCAGGGCTGAAACCGCGGCGCGCTCGGCGTGTTCGACCTTGCCGAGTCGGAGCCTGGCGAGGGCGAGCAGGCCCAGGCCGTGGATCGCGTCGGCCGTGCGGATCGTCTCGTCTCCCAGCCGGACCGCCGGGGACTCCTCCAGCAAGGCGGCGGACTCCTCGACCCTCCCCTGCCGAAGAATGACCGTCGCCAGGCCGTGCCTTCCCCAGATTTTGGCCTGCTGGTGGTCGAGCTCGTCGGCCCGTTTGAACTGCCTGGCGAACTCGGATTCCCCCTTGGCGAATTGTCCACGGAGGTAGTGCAGCCGAGCGAGCTCGACGAGGCACTCCTCCCAGCGCCTCCAGTTCCCGGCCTGCTGGTTGATCGCCAGGGCGATTCCCAGGCTTTTCGCCCCGGCGGTCCACCGACAGATGCTCATCCAGTACATTCCGAGCATCTGTTCCACCCAGGCCCGGGCGATCGGGTCCTCGATCGATTCGGCGGTCGTCCTGGCCCGCCTGCCGTACGACTCGGCCAGGGGGTGCAGGGGGATCATGCTGGCGGTGAAACCCATCGTCGCGTAGCCTCTGGCCATCTCGGGCCTGGCCCCGGCCCGCTCGGCGAGGTTCAGCCCTCGAATGCCCGCGTAGACGCTCGAAGTCACTTCCTGGGAGAAATAACAGGCGTGAAGCAGGGTCTCGTAGGCC
>JBFWRA010000436.1:0-4915 GCA_050249155.1 Isosphaeraceae bacterium
CGGCGATTCCCTCACAGCTCGACCGGATCCGGGCCGTCTGTGCCACGGTGGCCAACGCCCACAGCCGAGGAGTGCTGCACCGCGACCTGAAACCGGCGAATATCCTGATCGGTCCCCATGAGCAGACGATGGTGATCGACTGGGGCCTGGCCAAGCTGTACCGCGACGACCCGGAGGCCACCACCGACCGAGACCACGAACCGGATCGGATCTCGGTCCCAGGAACCGAGACCGATCCGACTCGGGGAATCGTGGGTACCCGAGGGTACATGAGTCCCGAGCAGCAAGCCTCCGATCAAACGACGCTGGGGCCGACGACCGACGTGTACAGTCTGGGTGCGATACTCCACGTCATGCTGACTGGTGAGCCGCCTGTCCAGGAGAAACTCAACGATGGAAAGCTCTTGAGTGATCGGCGACGCGGCCTCACCGTCTGTCCCGCCCTGGAGGCCATCCGCCTCAAAGCGATGGCGCGACGGCCGGAAGAGCGCTACCAGACCGCCACGGCGCTGGCGGACGACCTGGAGAACTGGCTGGCTGACGAGCGCGTCACGGTCTGGAAGGAGCCCTGGCCGGTCCGGCTTCAACGGTGGGCCAGAAAACACCCGAAGCGAGTTTCCGCGTGCGCGGCGACTCTTCTCGTCGGCTTGATCGCCCTCGTGTTGGCCTCAGGCGTGGTCGCCGCCAAGAATCGTGAGCTCTCCGCGGCCCAACTCCGCTCGGAGAATCGTCTGAATCTCGCTCTCGACGCGATCGAGAATTTCCAGGTCGCGGTGGAACGCCACGTCGCGATCCAGAACGATCCGAGGCTCATCCCCTTGCGGAAGGAATTGCTCAGGGAACCGTTTCGGTTCTTTCAAGTCCTGCGGTCCGACCTCGAATCTCAGTCAGATCCCGACACGACCGCGCAAGCCAGGCTGGCCAAGGTCTTGCTGGCGACGGGTTGGCTCACTTCCAGGATCGACTCGGAAACGAACTCCGAAGAAGCCTATCGCACCGCGATCAAGGTGTTGTCCCGCCTGCGAGCCTCATCCCCTGAGGATCCCAAGGTTCCTGTCCAACTGGCCTCGGCGCATTCCAACCTCGCGGTGGTTCTCCATCATACGAGTCGGGCGACCGAGGCTCTCCGCCACCACGCGCTGGCCCGAGAACTCAACGCGGCCCTCATCCTCGACAATCCCAAGGACCTCGACCTACAAGCGAGTTTGGCGAGTACCGACGCCAACCTCGGCGTGGTTCACAAAACCCTAGGTCACCGCGAGGAGGCCCTCGCCAGCTACGAGAAGGCTCGAGCCGAACTCGAAAGGCTTGTCGTCCTTGAACCCGAGAACTCCAATCGGCTCCAGAGACTCGCCATGGTCCTTGTGGATCTCGGCCTATTCAATGAAGATCTCGGCCGAATCGATGAGGCGATCGACCATCTCTTGAAAGGTGGCGACCTTTATAGACGACTCTCCGAGAAGCATCCAGGCGTCGCCGAACACCGCGAACATCTCGCGACGTCATGGCGCGTCCTCGGTCGGCTGAAAGAGCGATCCGGAGACCATGACGAAGCCTTGAGCCGGTACGAGGACGCCCTTGGGGTGACCGAAGCCTTGTCCCGGGAGCATCCGGCCGACTCCCAGTATCGCCAGGCGCTGGCGGAGAATCACGAGGCGCTCGGGGCGCTTCGCACGAGCGTCGGACCCATTCCCAGGGCGGTCTCGCATTTCGAGCAGGCCAGACGCCTACTCAAAGCCTTGGTCGACGAACATCCGAAAAACAGGGACTATCAGCGCTCCCTGGCCGGTTGCGCAATCAGCCTGGGGAATCTCGTGGGCGACGTCGGCCGGCTCACCGAGTCCGGAGACCTCTTCGCCGAGGCCGTTGAGATCCTCGATCGCCTCGCCAGACAAGACCCCGACGTCGAGGAGTACGTGGCCGACCTGGCCGCGGCCCACGGAAGTCTTGGCAACTATCATCGGGCCAGCCGCGACTGGGCCCGCGCTCGGGAACACTACCAGAACGCTCTCAAACACCTCGACGCGCTCGTCGCGAAGAGCCCGGAGATCGTGAGGTACCAGCGGGATCGGGGTTCCATTCATAACAACCTGGGCATGACGTTCGCCGACGAACAGCGGCCGATCGAGGCCAGGGCCAGCTACGAGCAAGCTTTGAAGATCCGAGAATCATTGTCACACTCCCATCCCGACGTCCCGGAGCATGCGATCAATCTGGCCCTGACTCACAACAACCTCGGTATCGTCCTCAAGGCGATGGGAGCCACGTTCGACGAGGTCAGGAACAATTACCGTCGATCGATCGCGCTCATGGAGGGACTTCTGGAGCGCTTCCCGGATCACGCGCCGGCGCGGTTCCAGCTCGCCATGACCTCGCACAACCTTGGAATCGATCTGGCCCGTGAGGGACGTCTCGAGGAGGCGATCATTCTGTTCCAAGTCGCGGCCAGTCATCAGAAATCTCTGCTCGAACGAATCCCCAGTCGCACAGACGTTCGAACACTCTTGAACCTTCACCTTCAAGAACTGGCCGAGGCACAGCGCGACCTCGGTCGACGGAAGGACGCGGCCGCCACCACGCTACAGCGACAGGCGCTTTGGCCCAAGGATCCGGTTCAACTCTATAACGCGGCCTGCGAACTGGCCTTGTGCATGAGTCTGGTGGGACGGGATCAATCCAGGCTGACGTCCGAGGAGCGTCACGAGCGAGACCAATACGCCACCCAGGCGATGAACGCCCTGCGTCAATCCATCTCCGCCGGCTTCACGGACTTCAGACACATGAGCCTCGACCCGGATTTGGAAGCTCTACGTTCGCGGAACCAATATCAACTCATGATGCTCGACCTCGCATTTCCGAAGTCGCCATTCGCAATGGATCCGTAGTTGCCGCCGTCCGATCAACCTGGCTTCCCCAGCGCGAAGTAACGCGGAGAAAGAGATCGGGACGGAGATAATCCCTGGTGAGTGGAGCCACGCGGCTGGTGGTGGATGCGCTCTTAACCGCTTCTTCCAAGGTGATCTTCGCGGAAGGTTTCCCGCCTCTCCACTCAGATCGATCAATCCCCCTCCGCTTTTCCGATCAGCCCAGTCCCAGAGGGATCCAGACCGTCATCTCCGAGGGACCTCGGTTTCCCCAGGCGTGGTAGGGAATGAGGCGGATAGGGAAGGTCCCCGGTTCGGAGGGCTGATGCTCGCGATAGAGTCGGCCGGACCAGTTTGGCTCCCGGTAGGCCCGCGCCTCGCCTTCCAGGACGGTCAGGCCGCCGAGCAAGGACGGATCGAACCGGGGTTTGAGTTCGATCCCACTCGGAAGCGCGACTTCAGAGACGCGAACACCCTCGGGAAGGTCGCTCGACTCGACGCAATAGACGATGGGGCCCCGTCGCACCGCGGCCTGGTTCCGGGCCTCCTCCACCAACGGGTGGGCCCGGAGTAGTCGCGCCGGCATGGGAAGATCCAACTTGACGAGGTCCCCCGAGGCCCAGGCCCGACTGATCTCGGCGTACCTGCCGGGTTCGGGCCGCGCGGAGACCGTCTCGCCGTTGACGCTCAGCGACGCGTCGGAAGCCCACGAGGGAATTCGAAGACGCAACGTCAACGCCCGACCCGGGGCCTCGGTCACTCGAATCGCGACCTGGCCGTTCCAGGGATAATCGGTCTCCTGGGTGAGCCCGAGCCAGCCGCCCGCGTCGAGCCGGGTTCGCAGGGAGTTGCCACCATACAGGTGAACCCAGACGTCGTCGCCGGCCCGGCCGTACGCGTGCGACGACGTCTCCGCGATCGTTCTCACGACGTTCGGCGGACAGCAGAAGCAACTGATGAAGGACTCTCGACGTCGCGACCAACGCAGGTCGACGGGCATCGCGTCAAGCTGTCGAAGCGTGTTCGTGTAGAAAAACTTCGTTCCGTCGAGACTGATCCCCGCCAGAAGGCTGTTGTACAGGACCGTCTCCAGGGCGTCGGCGTGCCGGGCATTTCCGGTGATCTGGAGCATCCGGGCGTTCCAGAGCAGGTAGCCAATCGCGGCACAGGTCTCGTTATGCGCGGTGGACTGGGGAAGCTGATACGGGCGGCCGTACGCCTGATGGACCCTCGTGATGCTTTTTTGCTCCTCCGACCCATCCGGCGACGCGCCATCATAGAGCGCCCCGCAACCGCCGGTGACGGCGATCTTGCGGGTTTCGACGTCCTCCCAGATCGATTCGAGCGGCCCCAGGAGGGTGGGATCGCCCGTCTCCGCGTGCAGGTCCGACGCGCCCGCGTACAGGTAGTTCGCCCGAACGGCGTGGCCAACGGCCCTGGACTGTCGCCGGAACGGCAACCGGTCCTGGTTGTCGTCGGTCCCCCCCGGTGCGGTCCCCCTGGCGTCGAACAGGGTCTGGGCGAGGTCAAGGTACCGGACCTCCCGGGTCGTCCGGAACAATTCGACCAGGCCCATGAAGTGGGAAGGGCAAACCGCCGTTCTGGTCAGAACGCCAGGATGCGACCGGTCGAAGCCCACGAGGTAATCGGCCGCGCGGATCGCGACGGAGAGCAGGTTCGACTTGCCCGTGGCCCGGTGGTGGACGCAGGCGGCGGTCATCAGATGGCCGAGGTTGTACGCCTCGAAGTCCAGTCCGTCGCGGAACGGTTCCGCCCCCGCGTCTCCCTGGCGGGCCTTGATCAGAACCGGGGTGTGAAGATAGCCGTCGGCCCGTTGAGCCCGCGCGATCACGGCGACGACGTCGTCGATCTGACGGTCCAGCGCGTCGTCCGGAGCGCCCGCCAGCAGCGCCGAGGCCGCCTCGATCCACTTGAAGAAGTCGCCGTCGTTCCAGCGGGGGCCGCGATGCCGGCCCGCGA
The DNA here is from genome assembly GCA_050249155.1 of Isosphaeraceae bacterium. Classification (GTDB taxonomy): domain Bacteria; phylum Planctomycetota; class Planctomycetia; order Isosphaerales; family Isosphaeraceae; genus JBFWRA01. The sequence goes on from JBFWRA010000436.1 coordinate 4,845, forward strand.
CGGCCCCGGCCGCGACCTTGAAGTTGTGGAGGAACTGGCTGGGCTCGGTGCCCGCCATCAGTCGTCCCATC
>JBFWRA010000437.1:0-4902 GCA_050249155.1 Isosphaeraceae bacterium
CGTCGATGGCCATGCTCGGCGACAAGGTCCGCGCGGTGCTCGACACCCGGGCCGAGTACTGCGTCGCGGGGGACAACTCCTGCCTGATGCACATCGGGGGAGCCTTGCACCGGCAAAGGGCCGGGGTCGAGACGCTCCACCTCGCCGAGGTCCTGGCCGCGACCGAGTCCACTCCCTCCGCGACCGCCATCGACCGGAGGGAACGACCTTGAGCCGACAGACGCCGCGGAACCTGACGTCCAGGGACGTCGAACCGTTACCGACGAGACCTGCCGTCCGCTTCGAGGACGCGGCCAGGCTCGCGCTGGCGAACACCCAGCTCCGTCGCAACATGGGCAAGGCCACCCAGGCCATCCGAGCGAAACGCGAGATCTCCGTGGCCGAGCTTCCCGACTGGGAAGCCCTCCGCGAAGCGGGGCGCGCGATCAAGGATCGGACGCTCCGGCACCTCGACACGTATTTGATACAGCTCGAAGCGTCCGTGACCCGCGCGGGGGGTCAGGTCCACTGGGCCAGGGACGCCGCCGAGGCCAACGCGATCATCACCCGAATCACTCGGGCCCACCAGGCGACCGAGGTCGTCAAGATCAAGTCGCTGACCACCGATGAGATCGGCCTGAACGAAGCCCTCGAAAAGGTCGGCGTTCACGCGATCGAGACCGACCTGGCCGAGCTGATCATTCAGCTCGCCGACGAGCGATCGTCGCACATCCTCGTCCCCGCCATCCACAAGAACCGTTCCGAGATCCGCGCGCTGTTCACCCGAAAGTTCCAGGTCGAGGGCCTGACCGATGAACCCAGGGTTCTCGCCGGCGCGGCCCGGGCGCACCTGCGACGGAAGTTCTTGACCGTGCCGGTGGCCGTCAGCGGCGCGAACTTCGCCATCGCGGAGACCGGGGCCGTCTGCGTCGTCGAGTCCGAGGGCAACGGCCGGATGTGCCTGACCCTGCCGAAGGTGCTCGTCTCGGTGATGGGGATCGAAAAGGTCGTACCGGCCTGGCGAGACATGGAGGTGTTCCTTCAGCTCCTACCCAGGTCCAGCACCGCCGAGCGCATGAACCCGTACACCTCGTTCTGGACCGGCGTCGCCCCTGGCGACGGCCCCCAGGAGTTTCACCTGGTCCTGCTCGACAACGGCAGGACCAGGGTCCTGGCCGACCGGACCGGCCGCCAGGCGCTCCAGTGCATCCGCTGCAGCGCCTGCCTGAACATTTGCCCGGTTTACGAGCGGACCGGCGGCCATGCGTATCACTCGGTTTACCCCGGTCCGATCGGCGCGATCCTGACGCCCATGCTTTCGGGAGTCGAGAACGCGTCGACGCTCCCTTACGCGTCGACGCTCTGTGGGGCCTGTTACGACGTCTGCCCCGTGAAGATCAACATCCCCGAGGTGCTGGTTCATCTGCGGGGCGAGGTCGTCCGGCACAAGCAAGACAAGGGAGGGTTGGGGCTTCCCGACCCCGAGGGGATCGCCATGCGATTCCTGGCCCGAACCTTCCGCGATCGTTCGCGATTCGAACGAGCCCAGAGGCTCGGCCGGTTCGGTCAGCGGTTCCTCCTCCGCGACGAGTTCGTCGAACGACTCCCCGGCCCGCTCCGAGGCTGGACCACCACTCGGGACGTCTACCCGGTGGCCCGGCAAACCTTTCGAGAGTGGTGGAAGGAACGCGACGCCCAGGTCGCCTCGAAGAAGGGAGGCGCGTCGTGAACGAGGCCCGCGAAGCCGTCCTCCGCGCGATCCGAGCCGGCCTGTCCGACGTCTCGACGACGGAACCACCCGAGGATGTGACGGTGGACCGCTCCTACCGAACCGTCGACACCTCACCCCGGGAAACGCTGATCGAACAGTTTGTGGAGCGCGTCGCCGAGTACAAGGCGACCGTCCGACGCGTGAGCCGGAACGATCTTCCCGGCGCGATCGCCGCGGCCTGCCAGGCGCGCGGCGTTTCCCGACTCGTCGTACCCGAGGACCTTCCCGAAGGCTGGGCACCCGAGGGCTTGACCCTCTTGAAAGAGCCTGGGCTTTCCATCGAGCAACTCGACCAGGCCGACGGCGTGTTGACCGCCTGCGCCCTGGGCATCGCCCAGACCGGCACGATCGCGCTGGACCGCGGAGCCGGCCAGGGTCGCCGCGCGATCACCCTGCTGCCCGATTACCACCTTTGCGTGGTGTTCGAGGAACAGGTCGTGGGATTGGTACCCGAAGCCGTGAGCCGACTTCGGGACTCCTCCGCGACCTCGGGGCGACCGATCACCCTCATCTCAGGGCCCTCGGCGACCTCGGACATCGAATTAAACCGCGTGGAAGGCGTTCACGGTCCTAGGATACTGGAAGTGCTCGTGGTTGGTTCGATCTAGGCTTTCCAGGAAATGAAACTCGACGCGATCGTTCTGGAGTTCAACGCCCGCGAATCGAAATCGTGATCCCGGTTATTCTCGTCGCGAACGAGTGCCCTGGTCCGAGGATCGTCGCGAACCGACTCAAATCCGCGGAGAAACGAGTGCGGGATCATTGGTTGACAAGGCCTCGTCCGTTGCGTAACAATGAAACAGGCCATCAATGATACGATGGACCGTCCCGTCATCGCCGCGATGGGGTTCGTCCTGGCGTCGTGGCGTTGACGATGGAAGGCGTTGCGCTCCCCCCAATGGACCGACGAGTCGGCGAAGGACCGGCCGGGTGTCGCGTCACCGGAGAGAGAGAGGTTCTCGCTGATGGCGACCGTACATGCGACGGCTCAGGGAAGGGCGGACGTGAGCCCCACCGGCCGAGGGATCTTTCCGGCGGGAACCTGGCGATCGGCATGGCCGGCGCTGCTGGTGATCGCGTCGTTCCTTCCCTTGCTGGCGCTCCACGCCCGGATGCTCTGGGCACGACCACACTATCAGTTCTTTCCCCTGGTGTTTCCCGGGGCGATCGCCCTGGCCTGGCAACGTTGCCGAGGACTGGGGCCACTCCAGCCCGCCAAAGGAAAAGTGGCGGGACTGCTCGCCTTCGTAGGATGGTGCCTGCTGGCGTTTGGGGTCCTGTTCCTGTCCCCATTGGCCGCCGCGGTGGGCGCTCTGGTCACGCTGCTGGGAGGAATCTACGGCCTGGGCGGGCGTCCCCTGGTCCGCCAGGCGCTGCCCGCCTGGGCGTTCCTCTGGCTGACGATTCCCTTGCCCAGACGCTATGACCTGATGCTCGTCACCGGGCTGCAAGACCTGGTGAGCCGATGGAGCAGCCAGTTCCTGGACATCCTCGGCGTGTTCCACGTCATGGAGGGGAACGTCGTCGAGGTGACCGGCCGTCGGTTGCTGGTGGATCAGGCGTGCAGCGGGATCTATTCGCTCTTAACCCTGATGTTGGGCGCGTTGTTCTACACCCTCTGGGTTCGGGCCTCGGTGCCCCGGTCCCTTTGCTTGCTCGCGTCGGCGGTCTTCTGGGTGATCGCGGGGAACGTCGCCCGGATCGTCTCGATGGTCGTGCTGGCGACGCGCTACGATATCGACGCGACGGTCGGCAAAAAGCACGAAGCGCTGGGGATGGCGATCTTCGTCCTCATGCTGGTGATGGTCGCGAGCACCGACCGGTTTTACACCTTCGTGTCCTCGATCGTGAAACGGATCTGGTCAACGATCACACGGCCGGCGTCACGACCGAAGTCGGTGGGGGAGGAAGCCTCGAAGGTCTGGGCGGCGGCCGTCGCGGCGGCGAACGCGTCGACGGACCCCGCCGAGCGGCACACCGTCCTGGCGGACCCGAGGCGTTCCTGGGTCGGTCGGTTCTCCACCGGTCTGGCGTTCGGCGCCCTGCTCATCCCCCAATACGCCATGCCCGGCGTCGACTGGCGTGAGGCGCTGCTGGTCAACGACTTCTACGACAAGGGCTTCGCGAAGCTCGACGAGCAGACTCTGCCCAACCAGATTGGCGGGCTGCAACGCGTCGGGTTCGAAGTCCTGCACCGCAAGATGGACGATAGCTGGGGAGAGAATTCGCGCGTCTGGTCGTTCCGGGGCGGAGGCGCCAACGCCGCGGCCTCGGTCGATCACCAGTTCGTCGACTGGCACGAACTGACCGTCTGCTACCAGAGCAACGGCTGGACGATGGAGGAGCGCACCGTCGGCGCGCCGGCGGGCTCCGAGATCGCCGACGGCGAGAGCGTCGTGATCGCCCGGTTCTCCAATCCCGCTGGATACAACGGTTACCTGATCTTCGGTCTCTATGGCAGAGACGGACGCCCGAGCCCTCCCCCCGAGTCGCTCAGCGTGGTCAAGTCCCTCATGAATCGACTCTCCGGCTGGATTCGACCCGGCTCACGAAGCCAGCACGTCGTCGCGCGCCTGAATCACCAGATTCAGTTTTTCGTGGAGAGCGAGTCGGCGTTTGACACCGAACAGATCAAAACGTTTTTCAAGTTGTACGACCAATTCCGCCGAACCGTCCAGGCGAAGGGGCTCGGGGTCGAGATAGCGGAGGCCGGCCAGTGACTCACGATCCGACCAGTCAGAACCCCTCACCCGAGGCGACACGGAAGCCCACTTCCACGGCGGCGGCGGAGACGGCCGCGGCGGCGACGGCCGCCGTCGCCGCGGGACCGGCGAAATCTCCGATCCGGTTCCTCGACCTGCTCGGTGGCTTGCCCGCGGTCCTGGTCGCCGGGGGGTTGATCGGCGGCCTGGCCTGGGAAGCCAGACGCGGCACGCTCGTGCAGGCGTACGAAAACGAGGCCGCCGTCCGACTGAGGCAAAATGACCTGCGAAGCACCCTGGTCTTGCTCAAACGGCTGGTCTCCCTGAGTGACAAGCCGGAATACCGCTTCGGCATGGTGATCGTCTACGAGCGAAGCGGCGACCTCGCCCGCGCCGAGTTCCTCGCCAGAACGCTCGCCCCACTGGACGACCGCAAGCCCGACGAGGTCG
>JBFWRA010000438.1:0-4900 GCA_050249155.1 Isosphaeraceae bacterium
GTCGGATCGAAGCCTGTCAAGGAATTGATCTTGCCTGGCGAGTCGTTTCTGGTCGGGGAGCGCCCGGCGTTCATCTTCTGGCCGGACGCGGAGAAGCGGTCGACGCCGCAGCCCTGGGTGCTCTACGCCCCAACCCTGCCACCTTATCCCGACGCCCACGAGAAGGCGATGCATCAGCGGTTCCTCGACGCGGGGATCGCCGTGGCGGGCATCGACGTCGGCGAGGCTTACGGCGGTCCGCGGGGTCGCGAAGCCTTCGACGCGCTGCACCGGGAATTGACGACCGAGCGGGGCTTCGCGCAGCGTCCTTGCCTGCTCGGACGCAGCCGAGGGGGTCTCTGGGTCCTGAGCTGGGCCGCGGCCAACCCCGAGAAGGTCTCGGGCGTCGCGGGGATCTATCCCGTGTTCGACCTGAGAAGCTACCCGGGACTGGCCAGGGCCGCCTCGGCCTACGGGCTCTCGGCGGATCGGCTCGAAGCGACGCTCGCGGATCACAACCCGATCGAGCGCGTGGGAGCGCTGGCCGATCGAAAGATCCCCGCGCTCCTCATTCACGGCGATGACGACAAGGTCGTGCCGATCGGGCCGAACTCGGCCGAGTTCGCCAGGCGTTATCGCGAGACCGGGGCCGGTGACGCCGTCACCCTGATCGTCGCGCAAGGGCAGGGGCACAACTTCTGGGAAGGGTTCTTCCACTGTCGGGAACTGATCGACTTCGCGATCGAACGGGCCAGGGCGGGTCGATAGGCATGCGGAAATCGAATCGACGTATGTTGGATTTTATCGGGTCTCGTTCGCTTCGCCAAGGTCGCGATAGAGCCTGGCCAGGTCGAGCATGAGGGCGTCCAGCCGCTCGTAGTATTCGTCCTCGGCAAGGGTCGCCTTCTGTTCGCGGAGCGTCGCGACGGCGCGCTCGATCGCGTCGCGCTTCTGGCGGATTTCCGTGGGGATCCGTCGCTCGCGGTCGCTAGGGATGAGGTGGATCTGGTGGGCCCGGACTCCGTCCAGCGCCGCGCCGTCGCGAGGGCGCTTGACGGCCCGCACTCCTCGAAAGAAGTCGGCGGGAGTCCCCAGCTTGTCGCCGTTATCGTCCAGAAGCGCGTGTTCCGTCGCCAGTCGCGCGCGGGTCTTGTAGAACTCCTCGACCCGACTGACCGCGGTGAGATAGGCTTCCAGGAGCGAGGTTTGCCCATCCTTGTCGAGGTCGGCGCTTGGGTCCGCGATCGCCTCGGCCAGATACTGCCCGCACCTGGCGAAGTTCTGTTCGTCTCCGCTTCGGGTGGCGGTGACGATCACGCGGTCGGGCCCGGAGAGTTTGTTGAGGAAGGGCCCGCTCGACGAGGAGCAGTTCAGCAGGACGATCGGCCGCTTGACGGTCGCGAGCCAGCCTTCGAGGTCGGAGTCCGTGACGTCCGGCCCTCTCAGGTTGAACTTGGCTTCCCTGCCATCAAACGTGCCGTGGCCGATGAGGACCAGCCAGAGGGGATCGGCCGAGGCGGTCGATCGACTGGCCAGGGCGTCGCGTAGGCGTTCGCGATCGTTGGCGTTGGCGTCGCCGTCGCCGTCGCCGTCCATGCCGATTCTCAGGAAGTCGGCCGACGCGCGGCGCGCCGCGGTTTCCCAGCGGTCGGCCCAGTCCCGGAAGGCCGAGGCGTAATCGGGTTGGCCGGGCGCTCCGACCACCACGACGACCGCGGGTCGTGGTCCCTCGGCCAGAGCGAAGCAGGAGACGATCGCGCAAAGAATCATCATGGTTTCAAGCCAGGCCGTTCACGCGGCGAAGGCCCCACTCGGCGGTGAGGCATCCCAGGGCGATCAGGAAATACAACGGCTGATGCCACAATGGAGAGGTCCAGGGCTCGGTGATGGGCGCGGCGCGACTGGCCAGACTGGCGACGAACGAGTCCAGCCGATCGCCGTCCACGACCTCGCCGCCGGTCTTCGCCGCGAGCGATTCGAGGAATTCTCGGTCGGGCGTGAGTCTGGCGAACTCGTCGGCGGCGGGCTGGGCGGCCCAACCCGACTCGCGATCCCCCACGGCGCTGCCGTCCGGGGCCGTCGCCCTGGCGACGACCCGGTACGGACCGGGCTTCCTGGCGACGTAGGTCGCGGCATACGTGCCCGCCTCTCGACCGTCGGGCTCGGCGTCGAGCGTCAGGGCGTCCCCTCCCGGCAGCGTCAGCTCCAGGCTGACCCTCGCGTTATCCAGGGGACGATACTCGGCGTCGCGGACCTTCACGCGCAGTTCCACCGCGGGCGACGCCGATCCGGCCTTCGGAGTGACCGAGACCTCGACGCGCCCGGTCACGTCTCCGACGAGCCAACGGACGGTCTGTCGCCAGGAACGCTCGATATCGTCCTCCGCGGCGCTCTCGCGACGGATCGCCCAGCGCCAGAGGTCTCCCACCATCAGCGCCGCGGCGTGTCCCTTGCCGTAGCGTTGGGCGACCAGCCCAGGGGCGGTCGCGCCGTCCTCGGACCGGACCTCGGCGAGCACCTCGGCCCCTGGCTTGATCGGGCCGACCCGGCTCAAGGTCTTGAACGCGGGCATTCTGGCGAGTCGGACGCGCTCGTCCTCCTCGGTCTTGCGGGTCCGGACCCAGGGCTGAAGCCAGCCGTCACGTGTGAGCAGAAGTCGATACTCACGCTCCAGCGCGGGAGTCACGGGAGACGTCGCCGAGGCCCGGTCGAGATAGACCGGCAGGAGATCTCCCACGGGGGTCCGGTCGTACCGGCCGTCGGCGAACGAGTCCGGTCCGCCGAGCATCAGCAAGCCCCCGCCACGGACGCTCACGAAGTTGCGCAAAAGCGCGAGTTGATCTGGGGAGAAGAATTTCGCTTCGAGGTCGTCGAGGATCACCGCGTGGTAGGCGTAGAGTTCCTCGGCTGTTTTGGGGAAGCCGTCGCGCAGCTCGGTTTCATCCCGAGTGCCGAACCGTACCAGGACCGGTTGGTCGGCGCGTTCGGCGGTCTCGGCGTCCGGGTTCTCGAAGCCTTTGTAGAATTCGGAAGTCGATCGATCGCGCGGGTTTCGGAAGTCGAACTTGGGTTGGCGCAGGGCGATCCGAAGCAGGCCCACGAGCTCGACCTGTTCGTCGTCGGCCAGGGCGCGCCGGATGAACTTGAACTCCCAGTTTGGCCGGCCGCTGACGTAAAGGACCCGGTACGGCCCGCCCCCCTGGTCGGCCACGACGAGTCGGCTGTTATTCACAAACGTCTGTTCGCGCGTTGAGGGCGGATTGGGTTCGTTTGGCACGGGCGGCGGGTCGCTCGCCGCGAAGGCGTTGACCCGGAGGAAGTTCACCCCTTTTTGGTCGGGGCGAAATTGAAGGCGGTAGCTCAGTGGGCGGCCGTCTTCCCTGGCCTTGAGTTCCTCTCGGGCGAGTTCCTTGCCGTTCTCGTCGGTGACGGTGGCGACGACGATCTCGCCGGTGACTCCCGTCGCGGCGACGTCGGCGCGGATCACGACGGGCGCGGCCTCGAAGTTCGTCTGGCTGACCGAGACGTCGGTCACCCCCACGTCGCGGAGCACGGTTCGGGAAGGGGGGAGGACCGGATAGATCGGCGGTAGCGACGACGGGTCGAGCTCGCCCAGGTCGGTCCGGTTGCCGTCGGTGAACACGAGCGCCCCCGCCAGCGGCAGGCCGCGAAACCGTTTGGAAAGCGTCTCCAGCGAGGTGGTCAGGGCGCTGCCGTTGCCGTCGAAGGCGAGGTCCTCGAAGTCCTCGGTCGCCCGAAGGTGGGTATCGAAGAGATAGCGGCGGACGTCGAAGTCCTGGGAAAGCCGGGTCCACCAGGAGGCGTCCGGTTTGAGGCGCTCGCGGAACCAGTCTCCCCGGGTGGCCTGGCCCTCTCCACGGACGAGAAGGCTCTGGCTGTCGTCGACGAGGACCGCGAAGGCGTTCGCGCCAATCTTGGGCCGCGAACCGGTCAGCAAGGGTTCCACCAGGCTGAACGCCAGCGCGGTGAACCCCGCCGCCTTGAGCATGGCACCGACGATTTTCACGGGGAGTCTCGCCGTCGATCGCCCGTAGCTCCAAAGAAGCAGCAGGGCGGTGAAGGCGAGGAAGATCCCCGCTCCGGTGAGCCACTGGGGCGATCCCAGGATCAACGAGGGAAACGGTGTCGCCATGTCAGCGGCCGCTCCCGAGCCGTTCGTAGTACTTTCGGACGCCCTCGGCGAACTCGGGGGGAACTGGGTCTCGGTCGATCGGTACGAGGGAGTCAGGAGATTCGCGACGACGGACCTCCTCCGAAACACGGTCTCGAAGTTCTCGGATCGGGTCGGCCACCATGCTCTGAAGTTTTTCCGGGTCGGGCACCTTGGAATGCCTGCGGAATTCCTCTCGCTCGCCTCGCACCCGGTCGCGAATCCGGCCGGCCTCCGCACGGAGGTCCGGGTCCTGAAGCAATTCCTCGACGTCGCGCATCCGGTCCGACCATTCCCGGAACCCCTCGCCGGTGATCGGCCCACCAGGTCCGGCTGGCCCACCGGCGTTGAGCCCCTCCATCAGGCGCTCCAACCCTTGCCGGTCACCGCCCCCGCCCGGAGTACCGGCTTGCCGTTGCCCGGGTCGCGATCCGCCACCTTGTTGTCCCTGTTGGCCTTGCTGGCCTTGTTGTCCCTGTTGGCCTTGTTGTCCCTGTTGGCCTTGCTGGCCTTGTTGTCCCTGTTGGCCTTGCTGGCCTTGTTGTCCCTGTTGGCCTTGCTGGCCCTGTTGTCCCTGTTGGCCTTGCTGGTCTTGTTGTCCCTGTTGGCCTTGCTGGCCTCGCTGTTGATCCTGATTCTCTGACTGGCCTTCTCGTTGGCCTTGCTGTTCGCGTTGACCGTTCTGGCCGGGTTGACGTCCCGCCTCGGATTTCCGGCTCGCGGGCTCGCCTTCCTGGCCGGGCTGGGGAC
>JBFWRA010000439.1:0-4898 GCA_050249155.1 Isosphaeraceae bacterium
TGGCTCAACCAGGACGCCGTCGCCAATCACCCCGGCCTGGAACCGTTCCAGGAGGAATGTGGCGAGTGCCACGTGATCGAGGGCATGACCGAGGGAGGCACCCGAGACGCGCCGAAACTCTTCGGCTACGGCTCCCCGCGCTGGATCTCGCGAATGATCCACAAGCCGGGCGCTCCGGACATGTACGGGTACCTTGAACCCAAGGATCAAATGCCGTCCTTCTCCGATCAACTCACCGAGATCGACGTGACGACCGTCGTCCGATATCTCCTGGGAGACTACCCCCCCGCGACCACCGAGGCCGGCGCTCCCTGAGACGCGGTCGGGCCGCTCGCGATCGAGAGCGATTCCCCAAATCGATCAAGATCGACGGAAATGAGAACGCGTTGGTTTCGAGCGGCCTGTAACCTCCGCTTCCCGTATTGCGAATCGAGGAAAAACCCGGGGAAAGCTTGGGATTTTCTCGGTTTTTTACTTGAGTCCGCGACGCGCGGTGGCTAGACTGCACCTCGCCTCAAGGATGAGCCGACGCGACGCGTCGACCACGATTCTCCCTGAGATTCAGACCGGTTGGAAGCAGTTGGATTCGGTTGCCACCGGCCTTCGCGCCTCTCAAAGCGCCGGGGTTGACGCGGGGTGGAGCCGACGGGAGTCGCGGGCGTGGTATTCCCTGGCACTCCGGGGTTGGTCCCACGCCCTGGCCTCCGCTCCGGATGGAAGCCGGGCGGGGCATGCTTCAAGGATGAACCATTCCCACACGAGACCGATTCGGTTCCGACACGTTCAAGTCCGTCGACTTGAGTTCTGGTTCGATCGATCTTCGGGAACGAGTGAGGGTTGCCTTGGGGTTCGCCCGACGAACCGGCCCGGGGCGGTCAACGAACGGATTTCGCTGACCTGACGCCCAACGCAAGGAAGGGACGCCTGCCATGAAGGATCGACCCCTCATCGGGATCAACACCGACTACCGCGCCACGGCCAAGGGCCGCGCCCCGCATTGTCACCTGCATAGCGGCTATTTTGACGTCATCCTCGCCGCCAACGCGCTCCCGGTGATCATTCCGCCACTCACCAAGGAGCAGGACCTCGCACCGATCCTCGACCGGCTCGACGGCCTCATCTTGACCGGTGGCGACGATCTGGACCCCTGCAAAATGGGTCTGGCTCCGCATCCCTCGGTCACGATCATGTCCGAACGGCGGGAAAACCACGACCGGCAGCTCTGCAAGCTCGCGCAGCAGCGGCGGCTGCCCACTCTGGGAATCGGCCTGGGGGCGCAGGAGCTCAACGTCGTCAACGGGGGTGGAATCTACATCCACTTGCCCGAAGACCTGCCCAAGTCGATTCCTCACCGCGACCCCCAGGGCGGGGCCCATCGTCACACCGTCGTGATGGAGCCCGGCACGCGCCTGGAGGAGATCTACGGGCCTGGCGAAATCCGGGTCAACAGCTACCACCACCAGGGCATTCGCAAGCTCGCGCCGATCTTTCGGGTCGCCGCGCTGGCTCCGGACGGCCTGATCGAAGCCTTCGAGGGCAAGGAGTCAGGCTGGTGGGTCGTCGGCGTGCAGTGGCATCCCGAGAACGAAGGGGGCATCTCGCTGGACACTCAGCTCATCGAAGCCTTCACCGAGGCCGCCGCCAAGTTCGCCAAGACCCGCGCCACCACGCCGCTCTCACTGGCCAAGGCGAGCTGAGCTGAGGATCAGGCCGCGCGTCATCCCGCTCCCCGCGCCGGATGGTTGACGAACGCCCATCGACACAAGAAAGAGGCCGCGACCAGCGGAAAGGATTTCGCTGGTCGCGGTCTTCTCGCGCGCCAGGATTTTGATTCGATTCGTCAAACCCTGTCGATGAATCCAGGGCGCGCCGGGGATTCCTTCCGCCCTCGATTCTCGGGGACGACCGCTGGTCGGCGCCTCGTCTCCGCGTTAGAATCCGACAAGTGTCCCTGGTCGGACGTCATCTCCCTGGGGGAGGGGGGTCGCGTGAAGGCGACGGACGACAGGCGGAGAAGCTGGCGGACGCTTGGGCGACTCGCCGGGGTCCTGGTGACGGTGGGGATCCTTGGCTTCTGGTGGTCGCGTGAGCCTTCGCTCCCTTTGCCTCGCAAGGTCGTCCTGAGGGGTGCCCGGTTTCTGGGGCCGATCGCCTTTTCGCCGGACTCCTCGCGACTCGCGACCTTCGACGAGGACCGCCGGCTCGACCTCTGGGACCTCTCCACCGGGCGGGTCGTGTCGACGTTCAAACCCCAGGTCGAGCGGGATCTGTTCGCGTTCGCCCCCGATGGCCGATCGGCGGCCTGGGTGGCTCCGAGAGGCAACGGTCGGAGCGTCCCGCACCTCGTCGTCGTCGTCGAGGTGACCACCGGCGGGGAACTCGCCAGGCTGGAGGTCCACCGGCCGATCGTGCTCGACCTGGGGTTCTCGCCGGACGGGACGATTTTTCGGGCGATCGGCTGGAATACCGACGCTGGCGTTTCCCCGGCCGAGGCGTTCGAGTTCCAGGGGTGGGATACGGCTTCCTGGACGCCGAGGCCCCCGCCGACCGTCTCCGTCCCTCGAGCGAGCGGCCCCCTGGCGATCTCTCCGGACGGCAGGCTCGTGGTGACGGCCTCCCGGATCTCGCCAGCGACTCTACGGGAGGTCGCCACCGGTCGGGAACTGGCGATGCTTCAAACCCCGGGGAACGTGGGTGTGTCCTCGCTCCGGTTCACTCCGGATGGTCGAGAGATCGTCTTTGGGACGTCCGACGGCGTCGTCGGTTTCTGGAACGTCGCGACGGGAAGCCTGGTCGGGACGAACCGCCTCCTGCCCGACTCGTATCGTCTGATGAACGTCCGAGTCGACGAGACGGGTCGTCACGTGGTCGGAACCGGCTGGTTGATTCCTCGGAAGCTGACTCCCGCGGACCAGTTCCTCCTGACCGCGCGGAGGTTCCTGCCGTTCCCGGGAGAGAGTTCGCGGAGCCATCCGTCCTCGACCGTGGTCTGGGACGTCACCAGTGGCCGGGCACTCGCGAGCTTTCCCCAGACGCAGATCGGAGTGCTTTCCCCGGACGGCCGTTTCCTGGCGACTACGGACGGTCCGGAGGTCACGGTCTGGGAACTGCCACGTCTCAAGGCTTCGGAATGATAGGGCGATCCTTCCGGCCCCGCGCGCCCGACGGTTGAACGGCGACGTTGGGTCTCCTACGATAAAGACTTCGGGAGCCTGGCGCTCGGCGGTCGCCGAGTGGCCTGGTCGTCCTGGATCCAAACGACGAGAGGTGCATCCCATGAAGCGAACGATGATCGTGGCGGCGCTGGCGATGCTGGGGCTGGGGGTGGCGACGACCCCGGCGCAGGCGCAACTCTTTGGTGGCCCTCGCTATCGGGTCCGAATCGAGCGCGACGGCGACGTCGTGATTCGACGCCGAGGAATCCCCGTCCAGGTCGTCGACCCTTACGTGACGACCGTGGCCACCGTGCCGACGGCCTACGTGACGACCGCGCCCGTCCTGACGACCACTCCCGTCGTGGCGACGACTCGGGTTTACGCTCCGACCTCCGTCGTCGTCAGCCAACCCCTGCCGACGGTTTCCTACGTGCCCACCACGGTTTACGCGCCGACTCGCGTGGTCACCCCGGGTTACGTGACGACGACCCGGGTGGTCGCCAGCCCTTATGTGGCGACCTCCTACGTGCCGGTCTTCCCGACGACCGCCGTGGCCTATCCCTGGCCTTGATGGAGCGGAGACCCGAACGTCTCCGCGATTCGCGGGGTCCGCGACGCGACGGACCCCGCGAGGAGACTCGGGATTACCGCGCGGCCCCGACCGGGGCGTCGAGCTGAATCAGCGCGGCGGCCTCGGCGGCGTGCTTGCGTAGGTCCTCGGTGATCCGCATCGAGCAGAACTTCGGGCCGCACATCGAGCAGAAGGCGGCCGTCTTGAAGGCCTCCTGGGGTAAGGTCTCGTCGTGCATGCGCCTCGCGGTCTCGGGGTCGAGTGAGAGCCGGAACTGCTCCTCCCAGTTGAAGCCGTAGCGCGCCCTGCTCAAGGCGTCGTCGCGGTCCCTGGCGCCAGGGCGATGCCTGGCCAGGTCGGCGGCGTGGGCGGCGATCTTGTAGGCGATGACCCCCTGGCGGACGTCCTCCACCTCGGGCAGGCCGAGGTGTTCCTTGGGAGTGACGTAGCAAAGCATGCTCGCCCCATGCCAGCCGGCCAGCGCCGCGCCGATGGCCGAGGTGATGTGGTCATATCCTGGCGCCACGTCGGTCACGAGCGGTCCGAGGACGTAGAACGGGGCCTCCGAGCATTCGACGGCCTGCTTCTCCATGTTCATGGCGATCTGGTCCATCGGGACGTGCCCGGGGCCTTCGACCATGACCTGGCAGCCCCGTGCCCAGGCGCGCCGGGTAAGCTCTCCCAGGGTCTTCAACTCGGCGAATTGAGCCTGGTCGGAGGCGTCGGCGATCGAGCCGGGGCGGAGTCCGTCCCCCAGGCTCCAGGTCACGTCATATTGCCTCATGATGTCGCAGAGGTCGTCGAACCGCGTGTAAAGCGGGTTCTCCTTCTTGTGGGCGAACATCCACTGCGCCATCAACGAGCCCCCCCGCGAGACAATCCCGGTGACCCGGTGGGCCGTCAGGGGGACGTAGTCGCGGAGCAGGCCGGCGTGGAGGGTCATGTAGTCGACCCCCTGCCTGGCCTGATGCTCGACGATATCCAGGAGATCTCGCTCGGTGAGGTCCTCGACCTTGCGGACTTTCTGGATCGCCTGGTAGATCGGCACCGTGCCGACGGGGACGGGGCTGGCGGCGATGATGGCCGTCCGGATCGCGTCGATATTGCCGCCGGTGGAGAGGTCCATCACCGTGTCGGAACCGAGGTCCACGGCCATCTTGAGCTTGGCCAGC
>JBFWRA010000440.1:0-4896 GCA_050249155.1 Isosphaeraceae bacterium
AGCAGGTTGAGCAACTCCTGAAGTCCGATATCCTTTTTGGAGGAAACGCAGACGATCGGGACGAGCTTGCCCTGGGCGATGGCCTTGTGCGCGGCCTCGCGCAACTCGTCGGAGGTGAGCGACTCACCTTCGAGGTAGCGGGCCATCAGATCGTCATCCGTTTCAACGATCTGCTCGACGGCCATCTGGGCGGCCTCGTTGGGGGAGAGCGCGCAGCCGTCGCATTCCTGTGGGGGAGTGAGCACGTCCTCGACGACGCCGGAGAAACTCGGGCCCTGACCGATCGGAACGTTGAACGGCACGCACTGGGGACCGAACGATTCCCGGATCTGCTGGAGCGTTCGATTGTAATCGACGTTGTCCGCGTCCATCTTGGTCAGGACGATGATCCTGCCGAGCTTCAGCCGGGTCGCCTCCTGGAAGATTCTCCGGGTGTTGACCTCGATCCCGTGCGGGGCCGAGACCGTCAGCACGACGTTCTCCACGGCGGCCAGGGCGCTCAACACGTTGCCGATGAAGTCGGGGTAGCCGGGGGTGTCGATGAGGTGGACGTGCTTGTCGGACCACTCCAGGTGGAGGAGGTGGCAATCGATGGTGAAGTGTCGGCGCTTTTCCTCGTCCTCGACGTCGGAGGCGCTGGTGCCGTCGTCGACGGAGCCGCGTCGATCGGTGGCCTTGGCGTAAAAGAGAAGGGCGTCGGCAAGACTGGTCTTGCCCGACGCCCCATGTCCGGCCAGGACGACGTTCCTGATGTCATTGATGTGGTACGTGGCGGTCATGGCGTCTGGTCCCCTCTGGTGAGGCGTTGGCCTTTGGCCCGTGGCCGGCCGACCCCCCTCCCGACGTCGCCAGACGGCGAGGACCGGTCAAGGTCCGTCCGAACCGGTCGCCGGTCGAGTGTCGCCGGCGCTTCGCCGGGCGTCCTGGAGGCTGAACCTGCCGTCGTACAGAGCGCGTCCGACGATGCAACCCGCGATGGGCAACTCCGCCAGGCGCGCGAGGTCGTCCAGGGAGCCAACCCCTCCCGACGCGATCACGGGCGTCTGAAGACGTTCGGCGAGCTCCCGGGTCGTGACCAGGTTCGGCCCTTCGAGCATTCCGTCCTTCGCGATATCGGTGTACACCAGGGCGGCCAGCGGCAGGTCGTCAAACCGCTCGGCCAGCTCGACGGCCTCCACCGAGGAAACGTCAAGCCATCCTTCCGTGGCGACTCTGCCTTCCTTGGCGTCAATCCCGAGCACCAACCGGCCCGGATAGGCACGCACCATCGCGCGAAACCAAACCGGGTCTTTCAACGCCTGGGTCCCGACGATCACACGCTCCAGGCCCGCGTCGAGCCAGGCCTGAATCGTCGGTTCATTGCGAACGCCGCCACCGAGTTGACAGGGAACCTTGACCCGACGCAGGATCGCGTGAACCGCATCGAGATTGACCGGCCTGCCGAGCTTCGCCCCATCCAGGTCGACCAGGTGAATGCGGGACGCCCCCTCCGCCTCCCAACGCGCGGCCGTCGCCGCGGGGTCTTCGCTAAAAATCGTCTCCTGGTCGTAGTCCCCTTGACGAAGGCGGACACAGAACCCGCCCCGCAAGTCGATGGCCGGGATGACTTGCATGAACCCTCACCGAATACACACGAAGGATAGGATCGACTCACTCTAGCCAGGCCCGGGAACGGTCGCAAGCCGGTGCTCCCCAGGGGAAAGAACCCACCCGCGGCGATTCCCGATGATACTTGACGACCGGTTCGGCGAACGCGGCCTCGATTCCTCGGCTCCGAGGCCGGCCCCGCGTTCTCGTTCGTCGTCAAAGTCGGGCGAAGTTGTCGTACATCGCCAGACCGAGCTTCTGGCTCTTCTCGGGGTGGAACTGGCAGGCGGACAGGTTGTCTCGCCAGACCACCGAGGGGAAGCGGACCCCGTGCTCGGTCACCGCCGCGACGTCGCTCGGTTCGGCCGCGCTGGCGTGATAGGAATGGACGAAATAGACCGAGGGGTTGGGAGGAAGGCCCTTCAGGATCGGAGCGGGTCGCGCGATCTCCAGCGTGTTCCATCCCATGTGCGGAATCTTCAGGCCAGGCGCGGGCGTGAATCGGATCACTCGGCCGGGCAGCAAACCGAGGCCCTTGTGAATTCCGTCCTCCTCGCTCTCCTCGAACAGCAGTTGAAGGCCCAGACAAACCCCCAGGCAAGGCTTGCCCAGACCGACCGCCTCGCGAAACGCCTCGCCCAGGCCAGACTCGTCGAGTCGCCTCATGGCTTCCTCGAACGCCCCGACGCCTGGCAAGATGACGTGCGACGCGGCGCGGACGTCCTCCGGGCGCTCCGAGACCTGGGCTTCCCGTCCCACGGCTTCGATCGCCTTCTGCACGCTCCGAAGGTTTCCCATCCCGTAGTCGATGATCACGATCATGTTCGGTTCCGTCGTCCCCCCCTTGGTGGCCTGCCTACAATCGTAGCAATCCCACGACCTGACCGCCAATCCGCTCGGAATCGCACTCGCGAGCGCCACGCCGAGCGCCTTCGGTTCGACCTCGACGGTCCTGGGTCACGATGGTATTGTTCAGTAATCCTACCCTCCCGCCGAACCACTCCTACCCAGCCCGCGTTGGTTTCGAGCGAACCGATTCGGGCGATGAGGTGCTCATGGCTGGGTCATTACGCGACGAGTTGGCCTCCCTGAAAATCGACCGAGGTCCCCGGGACTCGGGTCCAAAGTCCAACGGGCGCGCTCCAGGACGGCGTGGCGACGGGGGGCTTGGTCTCCTGGCGCTCGTATTATGGCTCATCCCCCTGGGGCTTCTCGCCTTCGCGGGCACTTACGCTTACAACCAGTACGAACAGATTCGCGCGAAGGTCGAGGTGAACGTCGGCCTGGTCCAGACGATGACGCCCGGCGAGGCTGAAAAGCTACTCAGCGCCAAGGGTTACCTCAAGTCCCGCTACCAGGCGATGATCGGGGCGAAGATCCCTGGCAGGGTCGAGCGCATGTTCGTCGAGGAAGGGGACGAGGTCAAGAAAGGGGACGTGCTCGCGGTCCTCGAACACGACGAACTCAAGGCGAGCCTCGCGTCTCGCGTGGCGATGGTCTCGAAGACCGAGGCGGAATTGATGGAGGCCCGGGTCGAGCTGAAACTCAAGGAACGGGAAGCCATCCGGGCCCTCCGACTGGCCAATCAACGGTCGGTCTCGGCGGAGGAGGCCGAGAAGGCCGAGGCGGCCCGGGGCATGGCCGAGGCCCGGCTCAAGGGACTGGAAGCGTCGCTCGAACTCCAGCGCGCCAACGTGCGCGAGGTCGAGGAGACGATCCGCAACATGAGCCTCTACGCTCCCTTCGACGGAACGGTCGTTCAGAAGGAAGGGGAGGAAGGGGAGATCATCACCCCGTCCGCCTTCAGCGCGGCGACGGGCCGGTCGTCGGTCGTCACGCTGGCGAGCCTCGACCAGATGGACGTCGAGACCGACGTGGCCGAGAGCCTGCTCTCCCGAATCGCCATCGGTCAGCCCGCCGAGATCTCCGTCAGCGCCGTGCCCGACAAGCACTACCGGGGCAAACTTCGCCAGATCATTCCGATGGGCGACCGAAGTCGAGGCACGATCAAGGTGAACGTCGAAATCCTCGATCCGGACGAGAAGCTCTTCCCGGAACTCGTGGCGACGGTTCACTTCCTGCCAGACCAGGCCCTGGACAACCCGAACGCCAACAAGGCGTTCCTGTTCGTGCCCAAATCCGCGGTTTTCGAGGAGTCCGGTCACAGCTTCGTCTGGGTGCTGGGACCAAAATCCCGTCTCGCCAAACGCAAGGTCGAGGTCGCCACGACGAATGACGATCTGGCGAGAGTCGAATCGGGGCTGACCTCGGGAGAGACCGTGGTCCTCTCCCCGCCCAAGACCCTCAAGGAAGACGAGGTCGTCACCGTCGCCCAGTGAGGTGGCGATCACGACGTGCCTTCCATGCCCATTCTTTCCATCCCACCCAAACCCAAACGTGGAGCGAGGATCGCGCATGTCCGGTACTCCCTCGATCGAGCTGCGGAACGTCACCAAGGAATACCGACGCGACGAGTTCCGGATACCGGTGCTGGTGGATCTCGACCTGACCGTCGCGGAGGGGGAGTTCCTCGCGCTGATGGGCCCCTCGGGTTCTGGAAAAACGACGCTCTTGAACCTCATCGCGGGACTCGACCGGCCGACCAGCGGATCGGTCCTGGTCCATGGCGAGGACGTCGGCTCGATGTCCGAGCGTGACCTCACCCGTTGGCGGGCCGACAACGTCGGGTTCATCTTCCAGCTTTACAACCTGATCCCGGTCCTGACGGCCTTCGAGAACGTCGAGCTTCCCCTCTTGCTGACGAAGCTGGGCCGGAGCCGCCGTCGTGAGAACGTGCTCACGGCGCTCCGGGTCGTGGGCCTCTCCGGTCGGGAAGACCACTTCCCCAGGCAACTTTCCGGCGGACAGGAACAACGCGTCTCGATCGCGAGGGCGATCGTGACCGACCCCTACCTGATCGTGGCGGACGAGCCCACCGGTGACCTCGACCGACAAAGCGCTGGGGAAATCCTCGACCTCCTGCAGCAACTCAACCAGGAGTTCCGCAAGACGATCGTGATGGTCACGCACGACCCGCTGGCCGCTGAACGCGCCAGCAGGATCCTGCACCTCGACAAGGGCAAGCTCGTGGACGACGTGGTCCAGGAAAAGGATCGGGTCGAGGTCGCCTGAACGACGTGACGGGGGAAGCGAGACACTCTGATGAGATTCCTGACTTACGTTCTGCGAAACGCGCGACGGAACCCGGTGCGGTCGGCGCTCACGATCGCGTCGACCTCCCTCAGCCTCTTCCTGATGATGATCCTCGTCTCGTTCTTCACGATCAATGACGAGGTCGCCACGTCAACC
>JBFWRA010000441.1:0-4894 GCA_050249155.1 Isosphaeraceae bacterium
GCACGATTCCACGTTGCGGGATTGGTCCCGCGAGTCTTGCGCCGAGATCAGGAGGTCTCCCTCGGCCGTGATCCGCCGGCGGGCGATGACCAGGAGTCGCCGCTTGACGGGTTCAGGGAGGCTGGGGCTGGTCGAAGGGTTCCACCGCAACAAGGCTTTCGAGTTGACCTTGTTGACGTTCTGCCCACCAGGACCACCAGACCGCGCGTAATCCCAACGGAACTCGTCCATGGGAATCGCGACGTGGTCGTTGATCCTCAGCGTGGAAGAGATGGGAGTGGCTCCTCAAACCCGTGAAGCGCTGGCCTCGATGCGGCGAGCGACTTCCAGAAGAATCTTAACGAGCGCGGTCGAGTCTCGCCAGGAGGAGCGATTGACGCCCGTTGAATCCGCGTCGCCAATCGATTGCGAGTGAGGCGGGAAGGGAACCGCGACCCGACGCCCCCAAGAAGAGGGGGACGGTCGGGTCGGCTGGAAACGTGGTCGCGGTCGACGTGGAGACCGCTCTCGTGACTCAGAACGCGCCGTGGCTCGAAGCGGCCAGGTCGGAGACGTCCAGATCGTCGAGCATCTGGTCAAGGCTGGACTGAATGCGCGAGCGGTCCTCGGACGCTGGACGCGCCTCCACGCTCACGACGGGTTCCCGTCGGGGGATCGTCACCCTGGGCCGGGAATCGTCGACCCTGGGATGGGTTTCGACGGCCGTCGATCGAATCGCCCCGGCGGGTCCGGAGGGCACCGCGGCGCTAATGGTGGGGGAGGCCGCCGCGGAGGAGTCGCTGGGAACGATGGTGAACCCGTCTCTTCGACCGTCCCAGAAGACCGTTCGCTGGGCGGCGAGCGAGTTCTCCCCAGGCCCGTAGAACGCGTCGTTCCGGTTGAAGACTCTGACGGTGCTGGAGAACTTCGTCCCGTCGGTGAGTTCACCCGAGACTGTGGCGTCGGTGAAGCCTCCGGGGAGGTCGACCTCGTTGCCCTGGAAGACGAAGGTCGCGTCCGGCCACTGGTCCGCGTTGATCAGGCGCTGGAAGCCCGAGATGGGGGTGGCTCCCCCGAGGGTCACGGTCGACGGATCGATCTTGCTGACGTCGAAGCCGGAGCTACCGAGGATATTCACCCTGATGTTGGTGGGGTGAGCGGTGTTGACGTGATACTGCGAGTGGGGGTTGATGTAAATCGGCGGTGAGACCGGGGGACAGACCGGGGGTGGGGGCGGCGGGGGCGTGGCGTCTCCCAGACGGAAGTTCTGCAGGGGGAAGAACGCCTCGCCGATGCCGGTGTCCTCAGCCGAGCCACCGAACGCTCCCAGGCCAATCTCGGAGTCTGGTCCCAGGGTCTTCCCCGTCTCCTGGAGGTAGAGCTGGGAGAAGTCCTTGATGGCGAACTCGAGGTTGGGGTTCGCGGGGGAGTTCAGCTTGTAGATGTTTCCGATGAATTGGGGGAGGGCCGTGCCGAAATCGGGCAAGACGTTGGGCGGACCGTTGGTGTTGACGATCGCGTCGGCGACTTGGTACTGTTTCGGCGACCTGGGGTCGTTGATCGCGTACCCCGCCACGACGTCCGCGAAGCCATCTTCTGTCAGGTCAAGGAAGGCCCCCATGTACTCCGACCCGCCGAAATCCGGATAGTCCTCGAAGGTTGGATTCAGCGCGAGGACGTCCGGATTCACCGTCCCGTCGTTCCCGTTGTTGTCGGCGTCGCCGGCGATGACGTCTCCCGGCTGCCCGACCTGGTTGCTGGGGGGCTGGTCCAGCCCAATGCTGAGGGTGTCGTCATCCGGGGTGTACGTCACACGAATGGCGGTGACGTCAAATCCCGAAACCTTCACGATCGGCGCGATGTTTGGCGCGATCGGTGGATGCTTTACGTTCGCGTTGTCCGGGAGGTTTACGACGCCTGGGGTCATCGAGAGGGGAAAATCAGTCGCGACGTTTCCCGTGAAGGTGACGCTCAGGAGTTGCCGATGATCTAGATGTTCCATCGAGACGCCGGCTCGTTTGGTAGTCCTCGGACCACCGCGACGGCGCCAAGACCGAACGGCCTCGTAGAGCCTGGAGATGAAAGACATTGCGCCATCGTCCTTTCTTACGTGGTCCGCGCCCGAAAGGGAACGGCTCCGAAGGGAGGGTGACCTTCGCTCGACCGGCTCGTGCCAGTCGTGTTTCTGACCACCCGGCGGGGTAGGAGATTCCGCCTTCCGGGTACCAAGTGAGCCGCGGGTTCGATTCGGTCCTCGGGGACGAGTCTCGCCTTCGGCCGCCGCCCGCCGGCTTGGCAACGGTCGGCTGCGGACGACCAGACCATCACGTGAAAGGAAACTCGTCATGGTCCGTCATCGGTTGTTCGGGTGCGGCGTGGCAACGCTCGCCCTGATCGGGGCACGCCCCGTCTATTCTGGTCCGATCAATTTCACCGGCGTCGTCGCGAATGATTTCCTGGATACGGATCGCGGCGTTCATAAGATCACCCTGACCGACAATCCCAGGGATATCGGACAGGCCGACTTCATCACGGCGCGAAACTGGGTATCGGGATGGAGCGTCCAGGACGTCCGTTTCAGTTACGACCAAAACACCGACACGCTTTTCGTCGGGTTCAACACGTTTAAGAATCAAAACGGGCAGTATGCGATCATTGGAGACGTCGACGGTGACGGCGATCCCGGCCGCGCCGCGCCGGAGACCCTGGCGGCCGGCGGCACCGATCAGCCCAACCTGGGCGGTCGCGAGTCGGTCGCCCTGGGGATCGCGCCCGACGGTCCCAACCAGGGACCTGGCAAACTCGTGGCCGTCGCGGGCATCTCGGCGG
Organism: Isosphaeraceae bacterium; assembly: GCA_050249155.1. Taxonomy (GTDB): domain Bacteria; phylum Planctomycetota; class Planctomycetia; order Isosphaerales; family Isosphaeraceae; genus JBFWRA01. Next base: position 2,809 of record JBFWRA010000441.1, read on the forward strand.
ACAAAAGCGCCAGCGGGCCCGGCCTGATCGGGTTCAACGTCGCCAAACCTCGGTCCGACACCCTGGGCCTGGGCAACAACTTTGGTGAGACTCTGACCGACAACCTCGGCGAGCTCGCCTTCAATCCCTCGGCGGAGCATCCCGGGTTCGAGTTCACGATCAAAAACTTCAGCAAACTGGAGGGCGTGGATCCCTACCGCGGCTTCTGGGTGACGGCCTACGCCGGGGCTCCCGACGACTTCGTCGTCGGAGAAACCGGGCTGCGATTGACCCGCGTTCCAGCGCTGGCGGAGCAGGTCATCCCGGAGCCCGCCACGATTCTGGCCTGGTCGATCGTCGCGGGAGGATCGGTCCTGGGGCTCCGCGGGCGGCGGAGTCGCCGATAGCCAGCCTCGTCCCGGAACGCGCAGCGATCTCATTCGTGCGTCCTTGCGCCGTACGGCCACTCCACCCCGAGGAGTGGCCGTACTTCTTTTCGGCAGGGGATTTCCCCGGCGCGCTTGGAATTCGCGAAGTCGACGCTTCCAGCCCCGTCATCCCCGTCAGCGTCTGATCTCCTTCGCCGTCCGACTCGACCGTCACGAGATTCACAACCGGCGCGCGAGGCCCTCTCGTCAAGCGACGGCTTGCCGTCAGGTCGCTCGACCGGATACCGTCAAGGTGACGTCGAACACCTTGGCGGGAAAGGAGGGTGGCACCGTGGATCCGGGAACCGTCCGTCGGAGCGGGGTGGTCGTATTCCTGGTTGGTTTCCACGCGCTCGCGACCGGTGCCGGTCCACTCGACGACGATCCCGACGACGGGGGATTCGGCTTCACCCCGCCGATCGTCTGCCAGGAAATCAACGGCTTCGAGGACTACGTGCCCCTTCCGGAGCCGGTCCTGACGGCCGACGAGAAGTTGCTCTTGTACTATCGACCCCGGCACTTCAAAACCGAGCCCGTCGGTGAAAAGTTCCGCGCCCACCTCACCCAGGACGCGAGAATTCGCCGCAAGGGCCGGAAGACCGTACTCCGGTCCGAGGACGCGATGGTCGACTATCAGGTGGACGCCGCGCCTCCGCCTCGCCTGCTTTACATCCGAAACACGGTCTCACTCAAGGGGCTCTCGCCGGGCGAGTACGAGCTGGACGTCATCTTGCACGATCGGATCGGGCGGAGCGAGCCCGCGACCAGGTCGGTCCCTTTCCGAGTCGTCCTGGCGGAATCGAAGCGAGACCCGGCACCCCCCGATGGGCCGCCGGGCCGTCAAACCGACCGTTAGAGCGGTTTCCGATTGCTTGTGTAGGGTCCGCTATTGCGGACCAGATTGAGACCGGTTGGTCCGCGATAGCGGACCCTACGCTGGCCGTTTCATCCAACGAGAAACCGCTCTAGACTTCCCCCCGCGGGAACTCGGTCTCCGCGCGAGAACCACCTCAGTGATCCTCTCGCGCTCTTGTGCTGGGTGGCTGGTGGTCTCGTCCGCGAGACCCCGGTCTCCAGGCCGACCCGCCGGGGTCTCGCGGACGAGAACACCAGCCGGCCATTCCAACGAACGCGCTGGGAAACACGTCCCAACGCTTGATACCAGGGGTGTCCTGGTCAAGGCTCGTGGGACACGGATGCGTGGACCCCGAACCTCACGAAGTTGTCGCCGGTCTGGTCCAGGATCGGTGAGTTGATTCCTCAATTCGCTCTGGCCGACACGGCCGGAATCTCCGGCGTCGTTCGATCATCCTCCTCGAACGGAAGTGGAGGACGCTTCCCCTCACCGAGATAAATCCCCTCGGGGGTCTTCGCCGCGCGAAGGAAGACGTCCATTTGCTGGCCGACGTACAGATCCACGGGACGTTCCTCAGGCAGTTCGTAAACCACCTGAAGCACCCTGACGTCGACGCGCTCGGAGTTGAAGCCGGTCAGGCTTCGCTTGGGGATCACATAAGGCTCAACGTATTTGAATACCAATGGAAATTGGAGGCCCGGCCTTCCCTTGAGGGTCGCGACGGCGTCCGCGTTGGCCCGAAACCAGGGTAAGTCGTTCTCATCGACGTCGACTCGAACGTGGAGTTTGTCGGTATCGCCGAGAACGATCATCGGCTCGTTCC
>JBFWRA010000442.1:0-4890 GCA_050249155.1 Isosphaeraceae bacterium
GATCTCGTCGACCCGACCCACTCACCAAGGTGACCTCACTCATGACGCCGCCGTTGATCGTGATCGTTCGAAGTCCCCTTCTCTCGCGCGGCGTCGCCGCGATGGCCCTGGTCCTCGTCCTCACGACGAGCGCCTCGGCGCAAGACCGCCTCAAGGCCATGCCCGGCTACGAGCGGCATCAAAAAATGAGCAGGGAAATCAACGGCTCATACAAGTCGGGGAGTCTCGCGGTCACCTGGGCCGAGGATGGCGAGTCGTTCGATTATCGCAAGGATGGCAAGTCCTATCGTTTCGACGTGGCGGCGAGGAAGGCCGAGGAGGTCAAGCCGGGGAGCCGCGACGGAGGCCCGGCCTCGACCAACGGGCGGCAAGGCCGCGGCCGGGTGGGAGGCGTCGAGCGGGGCAGGCAGTTCGGTTCATCGGTCTCTCCCGACGGGCTCCTCAAGGCGTTCCACCGCGACAGGAACCTGTTTCTCTCCGACGCCAGGGGCGTCGTCTCAGACCCTGTCACCACCGACGGAGACGCCAAAACCCGCGTCAAGAACGGCGTCGCGAGCTGGGTCTACGGTGAGGAACTCGACCAGAACACCGCCATCTGGTGGTCGCCCGACAGCAAGAAGGTCGCCTTCTACCGGTTCGATGAGAGCGGCGTGCGAGACTACCACCTCCAGCTCGACCAGACCCGCCTGATGAGCAGCGTCGACTCCGAACCCTACCCCAAATCGGGCTCCCCCAACCCGATCGTGGAACTCCTGGTTTACGACGTCGAATCGAAGAAAGTCACGAAGGTCGACGCGCGGGACGGCAAACCCTTCACCGACGACGTGGTGGGCCACTACGTCTACAACGTCCGCTGGACCCCCGACGGCAAGGAACTCCTCTTCCACCGCACCAACCGCCGCCAGAACGTCCTGGAACTGACCGCCGCGAACCCCTCGACGGGCGTCTGCCGCGTCGTCGTTCGCGAAGAGTGGCCCGCGAGCTGGGTCGAGAACAACCCGCCCATGCGGTTCCTCAAGGACGGCAAGCGGTTTCTCTGGACCTCCGAGCGGAATGGATTCAAGAATCTCTATTTATATGATCTGAGCGGAACGCTCCTGGCGACCGTGACGAACCATTCCTTCGAGGCCGGTCCGATCGTCCGGGTGGACGAGGAGGCGGGAGTCGTCGATTACATGGCCCGCAGCGGCGACAACCCGATCAAGGCGCAGCTCCATCGCGTCGGGCTCGACGGTTCGAACGACCGCCGACTGACCGACCCCTCGCTGCACCACGCCGTCGACGGCGCCCCCGACGGCAAGCATTTCATCGACGTCGCTCAGACTCACGACGTCCCCCCCGTGACCCGGCTCGTCACCGAGACCGGGGAGATCGTCGAGGAACTGGCCCACAGCGACCTCTCGAAGTTCGAGTCGCTGGGGCTCCATCGGGTCGAGCTCCTCACGTTCAAGGCGGCCGACGGCCAGACCGACCTTTACGGGATGCTCCACAAACCGAGCGACTTCGACCCGGAGAAGACCTATCCACTGCTGGTCAGCGTCTACGCGGGGCCGGCGACCAACGCCGCGAGAGAGACGTTCACCCTGCCCAGCGCCCTGACGGAGTACGGCTTCCTCATCGCCTCGTTCGACTCGCGCAGCGCGGCGGGGCGCGGCAAGAAGTTCCTCGACGCCATCTATGAGAATCTCGGCACCGTGGAGATCGACGACCAGGCCGCCGGCGTGAAATCGCTTTACGACCGACCCTATCTGGACAAGGATCGGGTCGGCATCTTCGGCACCTCGTACGGCGGCTACGCCTCGATCATGGCCCTGCTTCGACATCCCGAGGTCTTCCAGGCGGCCAGCGCCTCGTCCCCGGTCACCGACTGGAAGCACTACGACACGATCTACACCGAGCGTTACATGTGGACCCCTCAAGGCAACGAGAAGGGTTACAAGGCCGGCAGCGCCCTGACTTACGTGGACAAGCTCCAGGGTCGGCTCATGCTCTTTTACGGCACCGCGGACAACAACGTCCATCCTTCGAACACGATGGAGCTGGTTCAGGCGTTGCAAAGGGCCGGCAAGTCGTTCGAGCTTCAGGTCGGCCCCGACCTGGGCCACTCCGGGTTGCGCCCCGACCGGATGATGGAGTTCTTCATCGAACGACTGGTGATGGAGACGCCGTGATCGAACTCTATTCATTCTTGCTCGCGGTCGCCCTGAACCCGATGGCGATCCAGGGCGACTGGCCCCTCACGCGCGCCGAGCGGACCGACTACCGGGAGACCTCCACGCTGGCGGACGTCGCGGCGTTCCTGGACGGGCTCAAGGCCAGGGGCGCGCCGATCGGCGTCCAGACGATCGGCCAGACCGCTGGAGGCAGGCCGATCCTTCTGGCCCTGGCGTCGCGTCCCTCGTCGATCACGCCAGAACAGGCCCGCGCCGCGGGCAAGGTCGTGGTCTATGTTCAGGCGAACATTCACGGCGGCGAGGTCGAGGGGAAGGAGGCCGCGCAGGCGCTTTTGCGCGACGTCGCGACGAACCGCGACGGGGCCTCCGCGCTTCTCGACCGGCTGGTCCTGCTGGTCTGCCCGGTCTACAACGCCGACGGCAACGAGGCGTTTGGCGACGGGGCGGTCCTCCGCCCCTCGCAGAACGGGCCCGCCCGCGTCGGTCGACGGCCCAACGCCGACGCGATCGACCTGAACCGAGACGCGGTCAAGGCCGAGGCCCCCGAGACCCGGGCGGTTCTCGAACAGGTCTATCGGGCCTGGGAACCCGACGTCGTGTTGGACCTCCACACCACCAACGGCACCCGACATGGTTACGTCCTGACCTACTCGCCTCCACTGAACCCCAACGCCGACCCCGGCGTCCAGACCTTCGCCAGGGAGTCGTTGCTTCCCGCCGTCCGAGCCCGTCTCAAGCGGGAGCATGGCTGGTCGACGTTTGATTACGGCAACGTCGAAACCCGCGACGGCCGCGAGGCCTGGTACACCTTCGGCCAGGAGGGACGTTACGTCACGAACTACGTCGGCCTGCGCAATCGCATCGGCATCCTTTCGGAAGCCGCGAGCTTCCAGCCCTTTCGACTTCGGGTCGAGTCCACCCTGGGATTCGTCAGGAGCGTGCTCGACGAGGTCGCCACCCGCGCCGACGAGGTCATCCAGATCACCCGGAAGGCCGACCGGGCCCTCGCGGAACGAACCGGCGTCCGCGCGCGAGGCGTCCGGTTCGAATTCACTCCGCGCGAGGGGACCGAGCCGATCCCACTGGAATCCTTGCCCGAGGGAGTCAAGGCCGACCACCGCCAGGCTCCCGATCCGTCGACCCTGGCGGTTACCCCCCTGCCCGTCTTCGATCGATTCCGCCCCACCCGCGAGGCGACCCTGCCCGCGGCCTATCTTCTGCCCCCAAAGGCCGAGGCGACCTTGACCCTGTTGACGCGGCACGGGATCGCCGTCGACCGGCTGGATCGCCCCTGGAAGGGAACGGCCCAGGTCTTCGTGATCGCCGAGCGAGTCACCGCTCGGCAGGCGTTCCAGGGGGGTCGGCTCACCCGACTCGAAGGACGGTTCGAGACCCGCGCGGTGGAGGCCCCGGCCGGCTGGTCCCTGGTCCGAACCTCGCAGCCTCTGGGCCTCCTGGCGTTCCATCTTCTGGAACCCGAGTCGCTCGACGGCGCCGCCGCCTGGGGGTTCCTGGAGGGCACCTTCGAATCACCCGGCGACTACCCCGTCTGGAAGCTCGATTCCACCGCGGCCCCCTCGGTTGAGACGCTCCCATGAAACTCGGACTGATCGCGGACGTCCACGAAGACGTGAGCCGACTTCGGGTCGCGCTCGACCGGCTTGGCCGCCTTGAGGCGGAACGGCTGATCGTGCTCGGCGACGTCTTCGACCAAGGGCCCGACATGGACGAAACCACCGCCCTCCTGGACGAGGCCGGGGCGATCGGCGTCTGGGGCAATCACGACGCGGGGTTCTGTCTGGGGGCTCCGGTGGAGGGACTTCGCGAACGTTACGCCCCGCGCACGATCGAATACATGGGCGGGCTGCTCCCCCGGCTCGAGATCGAAGGGTGCCACATCAGCCACATTGAACCCTGGCTCGACCCCTGGTCGCTTGAAGACCTCTGGTGGGCTGGTGGCTACCCCGACACACCCGATCGCGTCTCACGAATCTTTGACGCGGTCCCCCATCGCCTGATCCTGATCGGCCACATTCATCGATGGATCGCCGCGAAATCAGGCGAGGTCCTTGACTGGAAGGGAGACCGGCCGCTCTGGATGAACCCGGCCGAGCGGTATTTCGTCGGGGTCCACGCCGTGGCCGACGGCTGGGCCGCGCTTCTGGACACCACGGCCAACGTCCTGACCCCCATCCCACTCGATAGCCCCGAGGGCGCGAATTCCGCGTGACTCCGCTAGCGTATCCAGGGTGGTTTTTTCTATCATGGGCCACCTCCTCACTTCCGCACGTATCATCCTCCCCAAACCGGAGCTCCCAGGCATGTCGTCGCGTCGAGGCTTCACCCTCATCGAACTTCTGGTCGTCATCGCGATCATCGCCGTGTTGATCGCGCTGCTTCTCCCGGCGGTCCAGGCCGCCCGAGAAGCCGCCCGGCGCATTCAGTGCACCAATAATCTCAAGCAGATCAACCTCGCCCTGGCCAATTACGCCGACGTCTACGGCAGCTATCCTTACGCGGGCGGGTTCTCGCCGCACCGGGGCTGGGGATGGACGCCGATGGTGCTCTCCCAGCTTGAACAGACCTCCCTCTACAACGCCATCAACTTCCAGGACAGTTGCGACTGCCAGTCGATGTCGACCATCCGGGCCGTCGTGATCGCCTCGTTCTTTTGCCCCAGCGATATCAACGGCAACCGCCTGATGAACGACCGGAC
>JBFWRA010000443.1:0-4874 GCA_050249155.1 Isosphaeraceae bacterium
CTCCACAAGGCGGATTTGCATTTCTACGCGGAAGGAGCGGCGGAGTTGGACCTTCCCGAGGGCCGGTACGAGGCGACCGTCTCGCGAGGCCCCGAGACCCGGGTGACGCGGCTGTCGTTCGAGATCCGTCCGGGGGAGACGACCTCGCGAACCGCCGCGCTCTCGCGATGGATCGACCAACGGGCGGCGGGCTGGTACTCGGGGGAGAGTCACATCCACGCGAACTACGGCTACGGACACTGGTACAACTCGCCGGGGAGCATGCTCCTCCAGTGCGCGGGGGAGGACCTCGGCGTGAGCAACTTCATGGTCGCGAACTCCGACGGCGACGGCGTGTTCGACCGGGAGTACTTCCGCGGCCGACCCGACCCGCTCTCCAACGGCAGGACGGTGCTCTACTGGAACGAGGAGTTCCGAAGCACGATCTGGGGACACATGACGTTGCTCAACTTGAAGCACGTCGTCGAACCCGTGAGCACCGGGTTCCTCAACACGACGCGCCCCGACGACGCCCCCACCAACGCCGACGTCGCCGACCTGACCCACGACCAGGGGGGTCACGCCAATTACACGCACCCCGCGCAGAACGTCGCCGATCCCTACCTCGGTGCGTACACGGCCAAGGCCCTTCCAATGGACGTCGCGCTCGGGAAAATCGACTCGCTCGACGTGATGGGCTCCAACCACGAGGCGACGGTCCCCCTCTGGTACAGGCTCCTGAATTGCGGATTCCGGCTTCCCGCCTCGGCCGGCACCGACTGCTTCCTGAACCGAATCACCAGCAAGCTTCCCGGCTCCGACCGGGTCTATGTTCAGATCAGCGGCCCCTTTTCTTACGAGGAATGGGCGAGGGGCCTGAAGGCCGGTCGGACGTTCGTGACCAACGGCCCGATGCTCGAGTTCAGCCTGGACGGCAAGGGACCGGGTGATTCCATCCAGGTGGGAGCCGGCGGCGGCGTCAGGGTTCGTGGAAGAGTCGTCTCGCAATTCCCGCTGGATCGCCTCGACGTGATCCAGGACGGGCGGGTCGTCGCGACCTCCGCGGCGAAGGGAGACCGCCTCGCGATCGAGATCGAGCAAGTCGTGAGCGTGAATCGGTCGGGTTGGGTCGCGCTCAGAGCGTCCGGCCCTCCCCACCCTGATCAACCCGGAGGATCGGCCTACGCGCACACCAGCGCCGTGGCGATCGAGGTGCCCGACCGGCCCGCCGACGCCTCGGCCGACGCTCGGTACTTCGTGGCCTGGATCGACCGCCTCGCGGCGGAGATCCGCCGACGGGACCGGGTCCCGAGCCGCCTCCGGCCTCACGTCGAGGCGCAGCTCGCCGCGGCGAGGGCGGTGTACGAGAAGTTGTCGGCCCGGCCCTGACGCGGGGTCGATCGCGAAGGGATCGAATTCGACCGCTCAAGGTCGTCAACGCGCGGTCGGGGTCACGTCCTCGATGCGCTCCTCCCCGGCGATCGATATCGTCTTCAAGCCGTGGGAGTCAAGGTCGGCCGCCTTCAGGTCGACCATCCGAATCCGACTGTCCTCGAAGGTTCGGAAGTAATAGCGCAGGGCCTTCAGGTCGGCCGCGGTGGTCCAGAGCGTGTCATCGGCGACCTCACGACCATGCTCCAGGCCACGCGCCGCACCCTTCGGGATATCAAACTGATTGAGAATGTGGAAGGCCTGGAGCACACCCTCCCGGCCCGTCGCCACGGGCAAGGCGTTCTTCGAGAACGCCACCGCGCGGACGAACCGCGAGGGAGGCGTGAAATCCCCAGGAAGACCGAGCATCCCGCTTCCTTGACCCAGTCCCTTCAACTCCGCGCCGCCAACCTTCAGCATCGGCACGTTGGTCACCGTGAGGTTGACATAGTTGCTCAAATTGGTCATATGCCAATCGAAACTCGGTGAGTTGGACATGACGCCCAGCGGATTCTCATGAACCTGTAACTGGCCGTCAATATACTCAATGACAATCGAATGATTGGACGCGTCCGTGAGAATGTAATGCAACGGAGGCGTGAACCCGAATTCCCTCAGAACGACGTCCGCGACGCGGACGCTCCGGGCCGCCTCGACCGCCTCCCCGACGTTCGCGCAGATTCCCAGAAGGAACCCGGCCAGTTCGTGGGGAGCCAACGTTCGATCGTGATCGGCCCGCGTGATCGCCTGGTACTTCGCGAATCCGGGGAAGTAGAACATCCCCACGTGCAATCCTCGTTCGTTCATCCCATCGCAAAACAGGGGAAGTCCAAAGGCGTTCATGCCGACGCAGCCGTACTTGTTCCTCCAGCGGAGCCCAGGCGTTCCGTCGGGCGTCGACCCGACGGACTCGAATCCCCGTGGTACGACGATCACGTCGGAATTGAGATTCTGGGCGAACTCCAACGTCCTGGCGAAGAGGATCGAGCCGTCCTTCGCTCGGATCGTGATGCCAGTACACGCCTGGGAGAGTATCGGGACGACCAGAGGCGCGATCAGAACCAACGCCAATCGAAAACGCTTCACGAGCGCGACTCCCATTCGATTGAATTGACGCTTTGATTACGTGATCTCAGGGAATCCGCGCCGTCGCCGAGCGCTCGCGGCCGGCGCGTCGCCGAGGCGTCGCCACCGGCCGTCAGCCGCTCCGCGGCCTCATCGCACGTCCACGACCACCTCGGCCTTCACCGAGTTGGCGATGAAACAGGCGTGGTGAGCCTGATCGTGGAGCCGGCGGAGTTCCTCCAGGTCGGGTCGATTCTCGCCACTGAAGCTCACCTCGGGATGAAGCGTGACTCGGATCATGGCGAGGGTGCCCGTGGCGTCCTTGCCCATGACTCCGACCGCCTCATCCCGGTAGGATTCCAGCACGTAACGTCTCTTGGCGGCGATGGCCAGGAACGTCAACATGTGACAACTGGAGATGCTGGCGACGAACGCCTCCTCGGGGTCGACGCATGAGGCGTTACCGAGGAAGCCCGGGGTCGCCGAACCCCGGACCGTGACCCCTGAATCGAACCGCCAGTCGTGATCGCGGTTGTACGTGTCGTAGGTGAACTCGGGGGTCTCGCGCTTCCATTCAATTGTGGCCTGATGCTCGGACATCGAGATTCTCCGTAATGATTCGCGCCTGGCCAGCCACGCGGCTGTGCGACCAGGATGATCGATCGTATCGCCCCCAGCGGAAGGATTCGAGGTCGGAGACCCTCCCGCCTCTTCGCGGCGCGGAGATCGCCGGGTAGTCTGTGGGGAAACGGACCGCGGTCAAACGCTTCCGTTGAACCAGGGTCGCACCCAGGGGACCGATACGCGATGCGAGGACAATCCCTCCCCATCACCTCCTGCGACGGTTGCGGAGCCTGCTGCATGGTCGTGACGACTCCGCCATTTCACAGGATCTTCAATGGGGAAGGGGAGGAACTCTGGGAACGTCTTCGGCGCGAGAGACCCGACCTCCTCGCCGAGATCCTCGACCACGAGCGAACACGACGGCGGGCGGGGGAACGCTCTTACGGTTCCCCCTGCCTCTGGTACGATCCGGAGTTCGCCCGTTGTCGACACTACGACATGAGACCCAGGCTCTGCCGCGCTTTCGCCCTGGGAAGCGAGGATTGTCTCGACGCTCGACGTCGCGCGGGGGTGGTTTGAAACGCGATCGCGCCGCGGCGGTCACTCCGCGGGAACGATCCTCACGACGACCGCCTTCCCAGGGTCGAGACACCGGGCGATCGTTTCCCGGAGCCTTTCGTCACTCAGGGTTTCGATCCGAGTGGAAAGGCCCTCCAAAGATCCCCAGTTCAAGCGCTTGCCCAGAAGTTGAAGTTCCTCGTTGGCTCGAACCAGCAAGCCAGGACCATTCAACAATCGAAACAGCGCGGGGCGTCGCGTGGGAGCGAGCGAGGAGGCCAGTCCCGCGCGAGCCTGAGTCCGAAGAGCGACGCCCCTCTCGCCGCGACCCTTGAGCGTGTCCATCGGTCCGACCAGGGCGTCCTGGACCGCTTCCATCTCGACGTCGGGTCTCAGTTGCGCGTTCAACAGGAACAGTCCGGGTACCTCACTGGTGACGATCGGAGTGCCCGCCAGGCCCTGAAAGGTCGGGTCGAGCGTCAGGAGCCGGCCAAGCCCCACGGCCGCGACACAGAGCGCGGCGTGGTCGAGTTCCCCCGAGGGCGGCGAGGGCCAGGCGAGAACCAGGTGCCGCGTCCGCAGGTCCCATCGAGCGGTCAGGATTCTCCGCGCGGGGTTCATCGTCGGCCTCGCGTCTGGCGTCTTCGGTTTCGGCGAAGCGCCGAACGCCCGATCGATCAGGGGCCGCACCTCCTCGGCCTTCACATCGCCGAGAATTGCCAGGGCCGCCCGGTCTGGCCGAAACGCCCCGCGATGAAACCGTTGGAGGTCCTCAAGGCGAATCGCGCGGGTCGCCGCCTTCAACGGAACCTCCTCCTTTCCGTGGACGGCGGCCTGAACGAAGGCGCTCATCGCGAACTTGCCCGTCACGAACGCTCTGGCCGTTTCAAGGTTGCCAACCTCCTGAAGCGTCCTGGGTATCTCGCGCTGGAGAAGGTCGTTCGAGAACTCCGGGCGGACCAGCCGAGCGGCCTGGACGTTCAGAGCCTTCAAGAGCTCGTCGCGGGGAACGCGCAAGTCAAAATACATCCATCCGGGCAGAGTTTCGCCGTTGGCTCGTCCCTCGCGAAACCAACGGTCCGCGTCCCTGGCTTCCTCCGAATCTTCCTTGAAGCCGAAGACGACCGCGTGCTCGACCACGTGGGCCAGGTGCGGAATCCCCGCGGGCTCGTCGAAAAAGCCCGCTCGGATCGCCAGAATCACCATCCCGTCCTTCTCGCCACGCACCGGTACGATCGAGACGCGTAGGCCGTTGGCGAGCACCTCCTCGGCGAGTG
>JBFWRA010000444.1:0-4868 GCA_050249155.1 Isosphaeraceae bacterium
GGAAACGACCGAACCGCACGGAGGCTCCTCCACCGCCTGGGTGATCGCTCTGGCCGCGGCGGCCGGCGGCATGGGCTGGGGCATTCGTGGAAGCTACGGCCACGAGACCGGGGCGATGATCGCCGGCGTGCTCATCGGTTACGTCCTGATCCGCGAGTTCCTGCCCTCGGCGACGTCCCTGAAGGGGGCGAGGGTCGTCGCCTTGCTGGCCCTGGGGGTCTCGTTCGGCGGTTCGATGACCTACGGCCGGACGCTCGGATTGACGCAGGCCCCGAACGCCGTTGGCGACTGGGACGCCCTGCGCTGGGGACTGACCGGCGTGGCGATCAAGGGGGGCGTCTGGTTCGGATTCGCGGGGCTCTTTCTGGGCATGGGGATGGGGAGGACGCGTTACCGAACGCTGGAGGGGCTGGGGATGGTCGTCGGGATGCTCGGGTTGATCGCGCTGGGACTCTGGGCGCTGAACGAGCCTTACGACCCGAAGCTCGGCCTGTACCCGCGCTGGTTTTTCTCGGGGGACTGGCCGCCACCGAAGGGGCCCGACCCGACCGCGCGTCGAGAGGTCTGGGGAGGGCTCCTCTTCGCGCTGGTCGGCCTGGCGGCCCACGCCCGGTTTGGACGTGGCGACCGTCTCGCGGGTCGGATGGCGATCGCGGGATTCGTGGCGGGGGCGCTGGGATTCACCGTCGGCCAGAGCGTTCAGGCGTTCCACGCCTGGAACCGGGCGACCTTTCAGGCCGGGGGACTGATTCCGATCGACCCGAACCTGAACTGGTGGAACCTGATGGAAATCACCTTCGGGGCGGTCGGTGGGGCGGGACTGGCCGCCGGCCTGGCCTGGAACCGCGCGCTGATCGCCCAGGACGAGCCGGCCGACGAGGTCCGCATCGCCCCGGGCTGGGAGATCGGCCTGGCGGCCTGCCACGCCGCCCTGATCGCCGGGGCGGAATTCTCCGGCATTCCCCTGCTGGGTCTGTTGCTCGCCTTTGGTCCCGCGGCCGCGGTGATCGCGCTTCCGGCGATCCTGGGAGGCCGATTCTGGCCCTACCTGTTCGCGCTGCCGATCGTCGCCCTGCCGATCGCTGGAAAAACCTTGAAGCGGCTGAGTTACGAGAACCCCGACGTGCCGATCCCGATCGGTTGGCTCGCCTTCGTCGCGATTCCACTGACGCTGTTGACGATCGCCGCCCTGGCGTTCGCCCAGGCGGGGCGTCGCGGGGGGACCGCGCGGCGGTACGGCACCCTCGCGCTGCCCCTGACGGCCTGGCTGTACGTCGCCTTGTGCTTCTCGATCTACCAATTCCCCTGGCCGTGGTCGGACTGGAACGGCCGGACGACCTCGACGATGATCTATGCCGCGTGCCTGGCGACCCTCACGTTCGCCGCGACGCGCCCGGGTCGCGTCAAGGCGACCGGCGCAGAGTGAGAATCGCCTCGGGAGTCGCGGGGCTCCAACGGTTCACCGGGTGCCGGTCGATCACCTCGTACCCGGGCAAGGGGGAAACGGCCAGCCGGTGGGGAGCGTCGCCACGATCGATGCTCATATGCTTCTTTTCTTCAGGAGAGACGTCGGCGTCGCGCTCCGCCCGGGTGAGGAAGAGCCGACGGCGGTTGATCTCGTAGTTGTCGAACTCCCAACCGCCGTCGAACTGGTCGCGAGGCACGCCACGCGCGCCGACCATCGCCTCGGCCACGGCCCAGCGGGTCCGGTTCCAGGCGAGGTAGTCGTGCGTCGCGGCGGTGTCGAAGACCAAAAGCGCCGCGAGCCAGCCGAGGGAAAGCGCGATCGCCAGGCGGCCGGGCCTGGCGGAGGGCCCTCCCATCGCCCGCCAGACCAGCACTCCCAGAAACGGGACCAGGCCCATGGCGTAACGGTCGAAGAAGTACGAATACGCCAGCGCGATCGGCCCGAAGTAAACGGCGACCGTCGCGAGGAGGAAGCCCGCGAGCCATCGCCGATCGATCAGCGCGGGGTCGATTCGCCAGCGCGACACGGTCCAGATCTCGACGATCAGGGCGTCGATGGCGATCGCCGCGGAGACGCACGAGGCGGCCGTCAGCGCCAGCCAGAAGGGAAGACCGCCCAGCGCGGGCCAGTCACCGGCCAGGGCGCGGAAGCCCAGGCTCGGGCCAGGCTCCAGGATGTTCCCCAGACAGGGCAAGAGCTGGTCGGTTACCGCCAACGCCGCCAACAGCGCGATCGCCCCGACCGCCACGCGAATCTTCCCGCGTCGCCTCTCGGCTTCGGACCACCGCCGACGATGCGAGGGCCAGAGCGCCATGACCAGGGGCGACAGGAAGAAGCCAAGGTACAGCGAAAGGGTCAGGGTCCGGTACACGGGGAACCTCAGCGCCCCCGGCCGAAGCGCCTTGAGGTCCGCCAGGGCCAGCCCGAGCGCCTGGTGGAACTTGTAATAGTTGATGGGCATCTGATCGATCGATCGGAGGTAGCCGTCGAACAGGCGGATCGCCAGGAAGCCCGCGGCGGCCGGCGCGATCCCCTGAATCAGCCACTTCCACCGGAACCCCCTCCGCAACGGATACGCCGCCGCGAACCCCACCAGCAACGCCACCCCAATCTGACGAACGAACAGGGCCAGAAGCGCCAGGGCCAGCCCCGCCCAGATCAGACCGTCGCGGTCCCGTTCCATCCCGAGGACCAGCAGCGCCGTCGCCCCGATCGTCACCGCCAGGAACGGAACGTCGGTCATGAACGTGTACGAGAGCCCGAAGTAAACCGGGTTCGCCGCGAGCGTGAGTCCGCCGATCGCCGCGACCAGGCATCCCGCCCCGAGGATTCGGAACAGCCCGTAAAGCCCCGCGGAACCCGCCAGGCCCAAAACGACCGTCGAGATCCGAAGCGCGGTGAGGGAGTATCCCCCCGGCAGGCAGAACAGCGCCCCCCAGAACACCTGCGCCACCAGCGACGCGGTGTTCCAGTCGGTGAATCGGAGCGAACCGCTTTGGAGCAGGGCCTCGACGGGCAGCACGTAGCCCCAGTCGTCGTTCAGGGGAAACTCCCCCCTCGGATCGACGAGGACCGCCAGAAGGACCCAGAGCGTTGACAGACCCGCCAGGACGCCCACGTCGGCCTTGCGCCAGGTGATCGCCGAGGCGGTCGAGGCCGCGTCGTCTTGGGAACTCATGAGCCGACCGCGCCTCGCGACTTCCTTGGCAACGGCCGCAGGCCGAACCGGGTCCGCCAGGCCAGCGAGCCCAGGACCCTGGCATAGCCGATCCCGTTCTTCAGCAGCGAGAAGCTCGACTGACCCATCTCGGGGGTTCGGTTGATCCAGGAGATCGGCACCGGCCTGACGTCGTAACCCATCAGCAGAGGCTTCAATCCGGTCTCGGCGTTGGCGGCGAACCAGGCCGATTCCAGGTCGAGGTCCTCGATCACCTCGCGTTTCATCAACTTGAGGTTGTTGGTCAGGTCGCGCACCCGTCGGCGGAAGAGCAGGCTCAACAGGACGTGGAACGACCGGTTGCACAGGATCTTCTGGAGCGGATAGTTGATCAGCACGCTGGACCGGGAGAACCGGCTGCCCAGCACGACGTCGGCCCCGTCGGCCGCGGCGTCGAAGAGGTCGCGAAGCTCGGGCAGGATGTGCAGGAAGTCGCAGTCCATCATCAGGACGTAGCGCCCCCTGGCGTGGTTCAGGCCGTCGGAGATCGCTCGACCGACGCCGTTGGGGGGGGACCGGAAGACGGGTCGGACCCTGGGCTCGCAGGCGGCGAGGGTTTCGAGGACCTGTCGGGTCCGGTCCTTGCTGTTGTCATCGACCAGCACGATCTCGTGGACGTAGTCGCCATAGTGGCGGAAGAGGCCGTCGACCAGCGGGCCGACGTTCATCTCCTCGTTGTGGCAGGGAACGACGACCGAGACGGCGTCGCGCAGCGACTCGTGGTCGGTGAGCTTGACCTCGGGCCGGGTCACCGGCCGAGGGGGGCGCTGGGCGTGCAGCAGAATCGAGCCGGCGAACCGGCGAACCCCTGGCGTGTTCTCCAGGATCAGGCTGAGGTTCCTGGCGGGTCGCAGGAGGAACGACGGGATCGGAGGATAGAGGAAGTCGTAGCAGGTCGCCCCGATGCTGATGAACCCGAGTTCCGAGAGCAGCTCGTAAAGCTGGGTCTGGTTGAGCAGGGCGCGTTCGTCGCCTCGCCGGAGGAACGGCAGCCATCGAGAGACCCTTCGGCGGAGCCCGAACATCGGGTTCCAGGGGTTGGTCTCGAAGAAGAGGAGCCGGCCGCCTGGCTTGAGCAGGGCCATGACCTCTCGGAGGACCGCCGGGGCCGAGTTCAGGTCCAGGAGGTTCGTCGCGACGACGTAGTCGAACCGCCTGCCGCTCAATGCGCCGGGGAAGCCTTCGAGTCGGACGAGTTCGGCCTGGGCCCCCGCCGCCCTTGGTCCCGGCGGCGACTGCTCGACGTCGGGGAGGAAGCTCGCGGCGGTCACGGGGCATTCGCCACGGGTCGTCGCCAGCAGGGCGCGTGTCAGGTGGCCCGACCCACAGCCCAGTTCGAGGATCGTCTCACCGGGCAGGACGTGAAACATTTGCCGGACGGTCTGCGACCGCCAGAGCATCCGCTGGGCGTTGAGCGGGTCGTTGCGCGACCAGTACCGGTCCGAGACCCGCTCGCGCGCCGCGACCGCCTCGAAGGCGGCCCGGGGCAGGGCGTCGGCCGGGGGAGGGGGGGGGACCATCGCCGCTTTGCGTTCCGCCAGCGCCAAAGTCTCGCCTTGACCGTACTGGTACTCGTCGTCCCGATCGACCGACTCGTCGTGTGGCATCAAGGGTCGCGTCTCCAAAGCGGTTGGGGCCAGGCCCCCCAATTTGACTTTCCACCGCGCGTGTCGCGAAGAGATC
>JBFWRA010000445.1:0-4867 GCA_050249155.1 Isosphaeraceae bacterium
TACGGAGGCGAGCCCCAGCGTCAAGTTCATACAAACTTCCGAATTTGATTGACCTGTCAGCGCGGCGTTCAAGAAGTTCTCCGCTTCGACGGGGTCCATCCGCGCAGCTATGGCGGCCAGTTTCTCAGACAACCGAAACCGAATAAATTCGTTTTCTTCGTTTTGAATCGCTTTGACAATAACGTGTGCAACTTTATTGATCTCTTGCCGCGCCGCCACCGTGGCCAACCCTTCAATAAGGCGAATTCTATTTGATGCGTCCGACTCTCCGGTCAGCGCCGCCATCAAGACACGGGTTGCATCCCCAGGTTCCAGGCGTTCTGATGCGGAGGCCAAACCATCAACCAAGCCTTGTCGGATAATCGAGCGTCTCTCGCCCTTCATCGCACTGACCAAGACTCGAATTGCGTCGTTGGATTCCAGACGTTCTGATGCGTAGGCCAGTCCTGAGGCAAGTACGAGGTGAACTTCCGCCAGGCGGTTGCTTTTCAGTGCCTCCCCCAGTGCCTGTGCTGCCTCGCCTGGGTCAAGCCGAGTGGAGACCGAAACCAACGCCTCGGCCAAGTCTCTTTGAACAAAGCCGAATGACTCGCGCATCAATACTTCAAGCAAGGTTTGGAAAGCCTCGCGTAGAGTTTGTATGGCCTCACCAGATTCAAGTCCTTCTGTCACCGCTCTCAGGCCATTCGCCAAGTTTTGCCGGGCAAAACCATCGGCCTCTTGCTTGAGCACTCCACAAATTTCTCGGATAGCCGCGTCCCGCACCCGACTGTCGACTCCAGCCTCCAGTCTCGCGAGTTCAAGCCTCGTTTCGGCTCGCCACACATCGCTCCGGGGAGCAAACCATCGCCCGAGAACCACGCTTGTCGGCTTCGCCTTCAAGCCCTCAAGAATCGCCGAGGCACACGCTCTCCCCAGTGGCCCTGGACCATCCACCAGTTCCAGCGCCACGAACGCCACTTCCGCGCGCTCGATCGGGGTGCGGTTCGGATCACTCATGCGTTGGATCAGGAATCTCGACGCCTCGTCCCGTTTCGCCGGGTCCAGGCCCACCGCGGCGATCATCGCGGGCTCGGTTCGGGCTCGAAGCTGCGAGAGCAACACCGGGTCGCGGGTCGCCTCGTCCAGGAAGCGGAGGCCGAGGGTCGTGTCCCCGAGGCGGGCGAGTTCCCAGAGGGATTCCAGTTCCGGCAGGGAAAGGGGTATGGATTCGCTCCCATCCGGATCCAACGCCTTCGCCAACCCCCGGGCCAGGTTGCCTTCCATCATGGATTCGGCGGCCTCGGCGCGGCGGCGTTCTCGGCGTTCTTTCAGGGCGAAGAGGGTTGAGGACGTGATTCCGATCAGCAACGACGCGGCCACCGCCGCCGTCGCCACGGAGACGACCGGGTTGCGGCGGCACCAGCGGTAGAATCGCTCGGCCTGGCCCACCGGCCTCGCCTCGATCGGCTCGCCGCGACTCCATCGCGCAAGGTCCTCCGCCAGGGCCTCGGCCGTGTCGTACCGCCGCGAGGGGTCCTTTTCCAGGCACTTCAGTACCACCGTCTCCAGGTCGCGGTCGACGCCGGGCGTCAGCGTCGAAAGGCGCGGGGGCTCGGTCTCGCGGACCTGTCGGAGCACCGTCAGCACATTGTCGCCGGTGAACGGGCAACGGCCGGTCAGGCGCTCGAACAGGATCACGCCCAGGCTGTACACGTCCGCGGCGACGGTCAGGTCCTTGCGCCCGGCGGCCTGCTCGGGGGCCATGTAACGCGGGGTGCCGA
Source organism: Isosphaeraceae bacterium (assembly GCA_050249155.1). Lineage (GTDB taxonomy): Bacteria > Planctomycetota > Planctomycetia > Isosphaerales > Isosphaeraceae > JBFWRA01. The sequence goes on from JBFWRA010000445.1 coordinate 1,764, forward strand.
TCACGTCTCCCGTCTCGGTCAGCGATCGCCCCGCGTCCTGGAACCGTTTCGCCAGGCCGAAGTCGGTGACGAACGGTGTACCGCCAGGCCCCGTCAGCACGTTCGAGGGCTTCAAATCCCGATGCAAGATCCCGCGCTGATGCGCGTGGTGGACGGCCCTGGCCGTGTCGATCAGACGGGCCACCTCCTGTCGGATCGTCCCTCGGGGAAGACTCGCGAGCGAGCCTTCCTCGACCAGCTTCATCGAGTAATACTGCTGGCCGTCGTGCTCGCCGACCTCGTGGATCGGCACGATATGAGGGTGGTCGAGGTTCGCCGCGGCCTCGGCCTCGGTGCGGAACCGGAGGACGTCGCGCTCGGTGGCGAACGCCCCCCGCAAGATCATCTTGAGCGCCACGACCCGGTTCAGGGTCACCTGCCTGGCCTTGTAAACGATCCCCATCCCGCCCCGGGCGATCTCTTCGAGAAGCTCGTAGTCGCCGAAGTAACGGACCCGAAGAGGCGCGACGGGCGAGGGGTCGTCGCTCATCGCCGCGCCGGTGACCATCGGGTCGTCGGCCTCGCGCAACGGGGCGGCGACCCGGTCCATGCGGTCGAAGTCGGCGAAGAACGCGCGGAGTTCGTCGGCCAGCTCGGGGTGACGGTCCAGAAGCGCCTGGCGGTCGGGAACCTCGCCGGCCTCGACCGCCTGGAGGTACTCGGCGATGGCGCGGTCGATCGGCCGGTGGGATCGGGTGGATTCATAAGGGGTGGTCATGGTCGTCATCCTCCTCGGCGCGGGTCGACCGTTCAGGTCGCCATGTTACGAAACCGGCGACGCATCGTGGACGCGATTCCGTCCCCAGGGGAAGAGACGACGTTTCCCGACGGACGAACCGAGATTTTTTGAAGGATTCGTTCGGTTTTCGGGTGCCACGGGTTGTACTCAACCCGTGCCTCCTGGGTCGAGCCGCGGCACACGGGTTGAGATCGACCCGTGGCACCCGAAAGCCGGGTGGAGATCGGCGAGAAGTCTCGTTTTTTCGGGAATCCGCATTCGAGGCCGGTTCAGGGGCCGTCGTCGCCACCCTTCCGCCGGCGGCTCCGGTCCGCTCGCGACGGTCGGGCGGGTGTGGTAGAGTGTCGCCCCGTCGGACCTGGACGCCCCTCGGCTCGAACGAACGAACCTCGGTCATTTCTCAAGGCGCGGCTCATGCATCTGCAACCCCTGGACTGGGCGATCGTCGTCGCGTCGATCGCCGTTTGCTTCCTGCCCGCGCTTTATTTCTCAAGGAGGTCGGGCAAGGACACGACCGAGTACTTCGCCTCGGGCCGGTCGGTCCCCTGGTGGCTGGCGGGTCTTTCGATGGTCGCCACCACGTTCTCCAGCGACACCCCGAACCTCGTGACCAACTTCGTGAGAACGCAAGGGGTGGCGGGCAACTGGCAGTGGTGGGCGTTCACCCTGACCGGCATCGCCACGGTCTTCTTTTATGCGAAACTCTGGCGACGATCCGGCGTGCTGACGGACCTGGAGTTTTACGAGCTGAGGTATTCCGGAGGCGCGGCGCGGTTTCTGCGAGGGTTCCGCGCGGTCTATCTCGGCCTCTTCTTCAACTGCATGATCCTGGCCAGCGTGAACCTGGCCGCCTGCAAGATCGCCGGGGTGATGTTCGGCATGTCGCGCTGGCAGACGTTGCTGGGGGTCGGCCTGCTCAACGTCCTCTTCGCCGCGCATTCAGGGCTCTGGGGTGTGATCATCATTGACATGCTTCAATTCGCCATCATGATGTCCGCCGCGATCGCCGCGGCGTACTTCGCGGTGACCCTGCCGCAGGTCGGCGGGCTCTCCGGGCTGGTGGAGAAGGTCTCCCAAATGAAAGGGCCGGGAGGGCTGGACTACCTCGCCATGTTGCCGGACTTCACCAGTAACACGGAGCTCGCCGTGGCGGTCTTCGTCATGCCGATGGCGGTGCAGTGGTGGGCGGTCTGGTACCCGGGTTCCGAACCGGGCGGGGGCAGCTTCATCGCCCAGCGAATGCTCGCGTCCAAATCCGAGAAGGACTCACTGGGGGGCACTCTTTTCTTCAACCTGGCGCACTACGTCTTGCGGCCCTGGCCGTGGATGCTGGTGGCGCTGGCCTCGCTGGTGGTCTATCCGAACCTCGGCGACATCCAGACCGCGTTTCCCGACCTCGACCCGACGCTGGTCGGTCACGATATCGCGTATCCGGCGATGCTGCGGTACTTGCCCGTGGGCTGGCTCGGCCTGATGGTCGGTGGTCTGATCGCGGCGAACTCGTCGACGGTGCTGACGCTCCTGAACTGGGGGGCGTCGTACCTCGTCCACGACTTCTATCAAAGGTTCCTTCGACCGGGCGCGACCGAGCGCCACTACGTCCAGGCGGGAAGGGTCGCGACGGTCCTGTTGTTCTTCATGTCGTCGGCGATGGTCTACCTGCTCGAATCGTCGCAGGAGACGTTCAACCTGATCCTTCAGGTCGGCGCGGGGACGGGGTTGCTCTACCTCGTCCGCTGGTTCTGGTGGCGGGTCAACGCCTGGTGCGAGGTCGTGGCGATGGTCAGTTCGTTCGTCGTCTCGATCGTGTTTCTGGTGCTGAAGCGTCAAGGAAGCGGATTCGGCACGCACGTTGAATTATTGATGACGGTCGCCGTGACGACGGTCTGCTGGCTCCTGGCGGCGTACCTCGCACCCGCGACGGACCGGGCGATCCTGGTGGACTTCTACCGGAAGGTCCACCCCTTCGGCCCGGGCTGGGCCCCCGTCGCCGCCGAGGCGGGCCCGATCCAGCGCGCCGAGGGGGACGTCGACGACGTCCCGCTGGCCCTGGCCGGCTGGGCCGCGGGCAGCGTGTTGATCTGGTCGTCGCTGTTCACGGTGGGGAACTTCCTGTACGGCCGCCACGGATACGCCCTGGCCCTGCTGGGAGTGGTCCTGGTCAGCGGAGGGGTGCTGGTGAGAGTGGTCAACCGGCTCTGGAAGTGACCGAGGCGTCGATCGCGATCGTCAATCCGCGCCGTTCTCGGCCTGACGACGTGGTAAAAGCGCGGCGCGTGCCCAGGCCCGGCTGTTGTCGTGAAAGGCCCCGTCGTCGGTCGCCGGG
>JBFWRA010000446.1:0-4862 GCA_050249155.1 Isosphaeraceae bacterium
TTTGGAGCGGCAATACGGGCCGATCGCATCGTTGAGCGTGACTTCCACGTCCTCGACGATCGGGCCGACCTGCCTCGCCCGGGTGAGGATGCTCTCCGTGCTCGCGTGGAGGATGCGCTCGGCCCCAGCCTGAAGCGCGGCGTTGAGCACGTGGAGGGTTCCCTGGTGGTTGACCGCGTCGAACTCGGCTCGGTCGCGAACCCACAGGTTGGGATTCGCCGCCAGATGATAGACCCTCCGCGCTCCGATCATCGCCGACCTCACCGCGGCGACGTCGCGAATGTCCGCGCGGACCACCTCGACCGAGGGCGGCAGGTGCGAGGTCTCAGCCCCTGGCCGCTCGACGACGCGGACCCGTTCACCTCGCTTGACGAGGGCCTCGACGAGGTGGCTTCCGATGAACCCCGCCCCCCCTGTGACGACCTCCATGCTTCCCCCGTCCTCAACTCAAGGCGGTGGCGGGTCCATCGTGAAATGGACGCTACGGGCGACTCCGCACGCGGTACACGTCTTGCCGAGCGCCGATGGCTGTCGGACCTTCGAGAACGCCGGCCTTCACCAGGCGGTCGAACTCGTCGGGACGAACCCAGTCGGTGAAGCCGTAGTTGCCCGGCGACCGATAGCGCTCGATATCAAACCAATCGACATAGACGTAATCGACGCCGCGTTCGAGGAGCGCCATGCGCACCTCCTCGGGCGTTCTTCCCCGGGCGATCGTTTCAAAAGTCTCGTGATTGAAGACGACGTTATAGATCAGAGGTCGTTCCATGTGGAAGACGGCCGCCTGGCCGACGAGCAAGACCTTCGCGCCGGGGGGAAGCGCGTCGTCGAGCCTGGCCAGCGGGGCGTTGCACATCGCCGGGACGGTCCGGCGCAGCTCGGCCAGGTCGGTCGTCCACTCGTTCAGGCCGACCAGCGCGGTGCCGCTGTAACTCAGGTTCGTCACCACGGTGATCGTGAACGTCAGGCCCAGGACGGCCGACCAGGCGCGTCGGCGGGTCCAGTCCGCCCCCAGCCCCGCCAGCGTCGCGCAGGCCGGCAGGAGCGGGAGCCAGAATCGGTCGAGGCGATGCGTCAACGTCCACCATGTCAAAAAGAGATAAGCCGCGTACGACGCGAGCGCCAGGGCGAGTTTTCTCGATGCGGGACGCAGAAAGGCCAGGGGGGCCAGCGCCAGGTACAGGGGGCTTTGCCAGTCCGAACGGCCCGCGACGTCGACGAGGTTTTCCCAGAGCAGATCCGCCTGAATCGGTTTTCGGCCGTGGCCGTTGGACCACTTCGCGTCCAGCTCGGCGTCCCAGTGCCGGCCACCGAAGACGGAGTGGCCCAGAGGGTACACGGGGTTCCCCGTGTCGATCACGTTCTTGCCAAGCCAGGGGGTCGTCACGACCGCCCAGCCCAGGCTAAACGCGACCACGCTGGAGAGCGAGCGACGTCGAACGCCGTCCCACGCCGCGACGAGCCCGAACGGCAGGACCGCCGACACCAGCGCCGGGTACTTGCAGGCCATCGCCCCCCCCGCCAGCAGGCCGGCCAACGCCCAGAACCGCCGCCGGACCGCGGCGTCGATCTCGGTCCAGGCGCGCGCGGAGGCGTAAAAGAGCGCGGCGTGGTAGTCACAGAGTGGGCCTTCCACGTAGGGCAGCACGCCCAGTCGATAAATCCACGGAGTCGTCAAATAAACGGCCGCCGCGAACCAACCAGCCCGGGGAGAGCCCCAACGCGAGGCGGTCAGGCCGATGAGAGTCGCGGCGGCGGGCGCGTGCGCGGCGATCAGGAGCTGACCCGCCAGCGCTCCGAGCCACCAATCGTCGAGGATCTCCATGCCCAGCAGGTGGAGCATCTCCACGCCGAAGGGCATGCTAGTGTAGACGTTATGAGATAAAAACGTGATCCGACCGTTCTGATAATACTCTTTCGGCCCCTGAAGGTGGTATTCGATCGCGTCGAAATCGATCGTGGGGAGCATGGCCCCCAGCGCCATTAGCGTCAGGAACGGTCCGGCGACCGCCGCCATCGCCAGGACGCCCCGCCAGGGAAAGCTCCTCGCGAGAGGGCTCCTGGGCTCGGCGGGGGCGTTTCGTCGCTCGACCCATCCCGCGGTGATTCCCGCGCCGATCAGCCCGATCAGGGCGAGTCGCGTCGACCAGGGGTTGAGCAGGCCGAGTCTGCCGGCGACGAGGGTCAGGACGCCGAGCAGCGCGGCCCCCACGGCGTACGCGATGGGAAGCCGTTCGTACCAGGCCAGCGCGCGATCGAGTCGGAGGACGCGGAGGGCCAGCCCCCCCAGCGCCACGGCCGCTCCGCCGATCAGACCCGCCGCCAGGACGATGGGCAGGCGCTGGGGGAGGTTCTCGACGTGTCGAAGCTTGTCCCAGGTCAGCCCCAGGTGAGACTCGGCGAACGTCAGGCCCTCGACCATCAGGTGGGGAACCGCCCGGGTCAGGAACATCCAGCGCTGGGGTTTCAGGCCCTCGCCGACGTTCGAGGCGTTCGGCAAGGGCTCGCGGAGGCACCAGAAGAGCCAGGCGGCTTGCGCCACCGCGATGACCGCGATGAGGGCCAATTCCCCGCGCGCCGGTCCCCCGGCCCTGGCCTCGCGACGGTGGGACCGGCGTGTCACAGCACCGGCCCGATCGTCCAGGGGTCGAACTCCTCCTCTCCCACCCCTTGCCGCTCGCTTCGGGTCTGGAACCCGCTGGCGACCTCCAGCACGAGGTCGAAGATCCGACGACCGGCCTCCTCCACCGACTCTCCCTCAAGCACGGTGCCGGTGTTCAGGTCCATGTCGTCGCTCATGCGCTCATACATCGGCGTGTTGGTGGCGACCTTGACGCAGGGGGTGGGCTTAAGGCCCAGCACGCTGCCTCGGCCCGTGGTGAAGACCAGCACGTTGGCCCCGCCGGCGACCAGCCCCGTGGTGCAGGGGGGGTCGTAGCCTGGGGTGTCCATGAAGAGGAGCCCCGGCTTGTCGGCCTGTTCGGCGTAGTCGATCACGTCGACCAGCGCGGTCGAGCCGGCCTTGGCCATCGCCCCCAGGGATTTCTCATAAATCGTGGTGAGCCCGCCATTCTTGTTGCCTGGCGAGGGATTGTTGTTGATCTCGCCGCCAAGGACCCCCGCGTACCACTCCCACCACTTGATCCGGTCCAGAAGCTTCTGTCCGACCGCCGCCGAGACCGCTCGACGCGTGAGCAAATGCTCGGCCCCGTAGATCTCCGGGGTTTCCCCGAGCACCGCGGTGCCGCCCTGGGCGATCAAAAGGTCGGCGGCCACGCCCAGCGCGGGGTTGGCGGTCACCCCGGAGTTTCCGTCCGACCCGCCGCACTCCATCGCCAGCACGATCTTCGAGGCGGGCTGTTCGGTGCGGACCCACGAGTTCGCCTCGGGCAAGAGCTGGTTGACGGCCGCGACGGCCGCCTCGACCGTCTTGGTGATCCCCCCCGACTCCTGGATGGGGAGCATCCTGGGGCTGGCCTTGGCTCCGCCCTTGTCGGCGACTTTCGCCCCGCCGAGCACGACGAGGTCTTGCGCTTCGATGACATGGCTGGCGTAGCTGACCTCGCAGCCCAGCCCGACCAGGACGTACGCCGCGATGTTCGGATGCCGGGCGTATCCGGCGAGCACGCGCTCCAGGGTCTGGTGGTCGCGCCCCTCGAAGGGGATCGCGCAGCCCTGCTTGTGGGTGACGGCGAAGACGCCGTCGACGTTCGGGAAATCCTTCTTCCACGCTTCGCCACGGAAGCGGTCGGCGATGTAACGCGAGGTGCTCGCCGAGCAATTCACCGTGGAGATCACGGCGACGTAGTTTCGCGTGCCGACGCGACCGTCGGGTCGAAGGTAGCCCTGGAACGTCCTCCGCTCGGTCATCCTGGGCGGATCGGGGCGTTCCGAGGCGAAGGCGTAGTCGCGGTCGAACAGGTCGGCCTTGACGTTCTGCACGTGGACCCACGATCCCGCGGCGATCGCGCGGGTGGCGAATCCGATGGTCTGGCCGTACTTGCGGATCGGCTCCCCCTCGGCGATCTCTCGGAGGGCGATCTTGTGTCCCAGTCCGATCGGTTCTCGGACCTCGATCTCGGAAGTGCCCCGACCCAGTCGCAGGACGTGGCCCTTCGGAATCGGCCTGGTCGCGACCGCCACGTTATCGTCGGCCCGAAGCAGGACCGCCTTGAGTTCCTCGGCCGCCGTCGCCATGTGCCGTCCTCGTCCATCGCCCTGGATGCCGCCCGACCGTGTCCACCGCCTCTGGCGATAGTGTAAGGCCCCGTCCGAGGTTTGGGAAGCGAAGGCGTGGAGGGCCGGAACGGTTCTCACGGTCGTGGATCGCCTCGGAGCCAGGATGGGCGTCGGTCGACGATGGGCGAGATCGCGCTTGTTCAGACCTGGAGAAGCGGGCATGATGTGAGTGTGAGAGTCGGCCCGCCGTGATCGACGGCCGGGCGGCTCTCGATCTCTCGCCTCGGGTGGGCTTGATGATCGCGACCCGTCTCCTGGCGCCGCTGCTGGCGACGTCGACCTGGCTCTCGTCAGGGGAGGTTTCTCCCCGGACGATGACGTCGGAGTTCTCGACGCGACAGGAATACCGCCTCGGGGCGTCGCGCGACCCCGCGACGTCGCGGAGCGGACTCGCGGGCGAGGCGATTCTCTCGGAATTCGACGAACGGGAAGGCGAGGACGATCATCTCGGCGTTTCGTCGGACCGGTCGATCCTTTCGACGAATTCCCAGGTCGATCGGTTCCGCCCGCGCTCGATCCTTTCCACGTCTTCCTTCCCCATCGTCAGCCCGGCCCCGCGCGGGCCGCCCATGGTCGTCTGATCACGATCGACCAACGATCTCGCCGTCGGCGTCGCACGTCCG
>JBFWRA010000447.1:0-4860 GCA_050249155.1 Isosphaeraceae bacterium
GCTCGACATGGTCCGGTTGCGGCTCCGCCAGTGGGCCGCCACCGCGACCGGACCAGACGACTTCCGCCCACCCTTCGCCAGCCCGGTCGCCCCCCTGCTCGCTCTGGTCAACGCCGTACCCCAGGCCTGGTCCGACCGCCCCGCACCCGTCCGACGACGCTTGATCGTCGGCCGAGACCTCGCCGCGAGCGTCGCCCGATTCAATCGCCTCTGGACCGAGAAACTCGGAAACCTCAAGCTCGACACCCTCAACAAACAGATCGATCACTACAATCGATACTACGTTCTGGAAAAGGAATGCGTCCTGGGTTCGGCGCGCCTGGCCGCTCGTTATTTCACTCCCAGGCCGTTCATGACTCCCGAAACGCTTCTCGATCGGTTCCCACTCTTGCCAGAGCCGAATTTCGAAACGCGGGTTGGAAGTCACGCTTCGAGGGGAAACGATTCCTGACCTCCCTTTTCCGAACGGTCGCTGCCGGGTTGCCTGGCTCTCGCGGTTCGGGCATCCTGAACCGGCCCACGAAGTCCTCGACGATCCCGGAGGGAGCCAGACCCCGTGCCAATTCGACCGCTCCGACCCGCCTTCGCCACATTCGCCACATGTCTGGCCGTCGTCCCGATGGCGGGGGCGTTGGACCAGCCGCCTCCCGCGTCGGCGAAAACACCCACGACCTTCGAGGTCACCTACGACTCCAAGATTCACGCCGGTCCCCTCTCCGCCAGGGTCTACGTGATGCTCGGGCCCTCGAACGCGGGCGGACCTCCCGAACCGCGGTTCGGCCCGAACTGGTTCAAGCCCGAGCCCTTCTACGCGGTCGAGGCGAGGGACTGGAAGCCCGGCCAGCCTCTGAAAGTCGGGGACGACGCCGTCGGCTATCCTGGCCCGTTGCGTGAACTCCCGGCGGGCGACTACAAGGCCCAGGCGGTCGTCCGACTGAGTCCCGACTCTCACGACCTCGGCACGGGAGAGGGCAACGCCTACGGCCCGGTGGTGACGTTCACGGTCGACCCGAAGGCCGAAACGGTCCTGTCGCTCAAGGTCGATAGAATCGTGCCTCCACGGCCGTTCGAGGAGACCGATCGGGTCAAGCTGATCGACGTCCCCAGTCCGATCCTCTCGGCGTTCCACAAGCGGCCGATCCGGCACAGGGCGGCCGTGATTCTTCCCGAGGGAGATCTCAAGCTCAAGCGTGGCACGCTTTACGTCATCCCTGGGTTCGGCGGCGACCACCACGGGTTCGCGCGTCGGTTGAGGTCCTCCCGGCCAGACTTCGGCAAGGACCTGATCCGGGTGGTGCTCGACCCTGGATGCGGCACCGGCCACCACGTTTTCGCCGATTCCGCCACCAACGGCCCTCGCGGCCGGGCCCTCGTCGAGGAGTTGATCCCTTACGTCGAGAAGACCTACCCCGCCATCGCCGACCCCAAGGCCAGGCTGCTCAACGGGCACTCCTCCGGTGGCTGGAGCAGCCTCTGGCTTCAGGTGACCTACCCCGACTTCTTCGGTGGAACCTGGTCCACCAGCCCCGACCCGGTCGACTTCCGCGACTTCCAGCGAATCAATCTTTACGCTCCGAACGCGAACATGTTTCGCGACGAGAACGGCGAGCGCCGGCCGATCGCCCGCCGAGGGAACACGCCGACCCTGTGGTACGATAATTTCTCAAGGATGGAGGACGTGATCGGCGACGGCGGCCAGCTCCACTCGTTCGAGGCCGTCTTCAGCCCGGTCGGCCCCGACGGCAAGCCAAGACCGCTTTGGGACCGTCAGACCGGCGCGGTCGACCCGGAGGTCGCCAGGAGCTGGGAGCCCTACGACATTCGTCTGGTTCTGGAACGGAACTGGCCGACCCTCGGCCCCAAGCTCAAAGGAAAAATCCGGATCGTGATGGGAGACCTCGACACGTTCTATCTCGAAGGAGCCACGAAGCTCTTGAAAACCTCGCTCGAAGCCCTCGGAAGCGACGCCGAGGTGGAGATCGTGCCAGGCCGCGACCACGGCACCGTGATCGATCGGGCCCTCATCGAACGGTTCGACCGCGAGATGAACGCGGCGGTGGCCGCCGCGAGGCCCGAACCCGTGCCCGCGTCCTCGCGATAGCGAACCCTGGGAGACTCCCCGACGTGAGCCGAACCGTGGCCGACGCCAGCGCCAACGCCGCCGAAACCCAGACCCGCCGTCTCCGCGGGGTCATTTTCGACATGGACGGGGTCCTCGTGCTGTCCGAGCCAATCCTCGCCAGGGCCGCCGCCGCGATGTTCGCCGAGAAAGGGTTCGAGGTACGGCATGAGGAGTTTCGGCCCTTCATCGGCATGGGGGAGGATCGTTACCTCGGCGGGGTCGCCGAGGCCCGGGGCATCCCGATGGACCCCGACCGCGACAAGGCCCGCACCTATGACTTGTATCTCGAAATGATTCGAGGACGGCTCCACCCCTTGCCCGGCGTGCTCGCCTTCGTCGCGGAATGCCGACGGCTGGGCCTGAAGACAGCCGTGGCCTCCAGCGCCGACGCGGTGAAAGTGGCCGGCAACCTTCAGGAGATCGGCCTGCCCCCCTCCGAGTTCGACGCCGTCGTGGACGGTACGATGTGCGCCCGGAAGAAACCCGCGCCCGACGTCTTTCTCGAAGCCTGCCAACGGCTGGGGCTCCACCCGTCCACCTGCCTGGTCGTCGAGGACGCGATTTCGGGCGTGGCCGCCGCGAAGGCCGCCGGGACGCGATGTCTGGCCGTCACGACCTCCTTCAACCCCGAACAGCTCGCCGAGGCCGACTGGATCGCCCAGGGTCTCGACGGCGCGCCCCCCGAAGCCCTCCAGTGGTGAGCCGAGCCTCCCCACGCGAGCCAAGGAACGCGGAGATGCGGACTCATGCCCGTGCTCGACCGTGAGGAATACGTCGAGCAAGCGTATTTCTTCGAAGCCTACCGCGAACGCATCGCCGACGGGCAGCCCTCGCAAGAAATCCTCGCGCGCGTCGGAGAGGAACTCCTCTCCACGACCCGATTGCCCCTGGCCGTCTCCTTCCTCTCGACCGAGATCCGGCTCACCGGCCTGATCGCCCCGGCGATGGCCAGGCTCTCCCACTACTTCACCGCGTTTCAGACCCACGCCGTCGCCCAGGCTGAAAGCGACTTCAGCCGGTTCTCCATGGACCAGGCCCTCCTCATTCTGGAGCGCGAGGCCCGTTACAAGGCCCAGGACCCAAGCCTGCCCGGCCTGTTCGTCTACCAGTTCGAAGCCCTCTCGCGAAACCGCCTGGGCTACACCAAGGGACTGGAGGCCATGGCCGCCGACCCGTTCTACACCGAGGATTGGCGCGACTATATTTTCACCCTTCAAACACGACTCGGCGACGTCGACTTCGCCGACCTGATCTACGTCCGCTCGGCCTACTTCGTCACCGAGCGCCGCAGGACCAATCCCGAGTTCCAGCCCAAATTCCCGTCGCTCTTCGGCGAGAAGGAAGGCAAGATCGCGCGGGCCAACCGCGGTCGCGACCCCCTCTACCTGTTCTCCGCCCTTCAGCGCCAGCTCGGCTATCCCGAAGTCCCCCGCCCCAAGCGACCCGACGAGGCCGAGGCCCGCATCGGGCTACTCGAACAGAAAGTCACCCTCCTGGAAAACCGCATCAAGGCCCTGGAGAACGACCTCGCCGGCGGCGACGTCGACCTGACCCAGTTCCGCGTCAAGCCCGAGGACACCGCCGGTCCCCCCACCGGCTGGGGCACGATCATCGATTGACGATGATATGCTTTATCAGGAATCACAATTCCCGGGACACTCACATGAGCCCCCGACTCCGACTGCTCCCGCCACTGCTTCTCTGGCTCGCCACGCCCGCGCTGGGAGCGGGCCCCGGGTTCGATCGAATCGTGATCGACGACGACTTTCCCGGGGCCTACCAGGTCGAGGTGGCCGACGTCAACGGCGACGGCAAGCCCGACGTCGTCGCGCTGGGCGGAGGCACCTGCGCCTGGTATGAGAATCCCTCCTGGACCAAGCGCCTGATCTCGACCCCAAGGGAGACCCCTGGCGTCATCTCCAGCGCCACGGTCGACCTCGACGGCGACGGCGCGGCGGAGGTCGCCCTCGCGTTCGAGTTCGCCATGAACTCGCCAAACAAGGGCAAGCTCCTGCTGGCCAGGCGAGGCGAGAAACTCGACGATCCCTGGACGTTCACCCAGGTCGCCGAGATTGGGAGCATCCACAGGCTCCGCTGGGGGCACGTCGACGGCGACGGCAAGCCGGACCTGGTCGTCGCGCCGATCTTCGGCCCCTCGGCCACGCCCCCCAACTTTCAGGAGGAGCCCGCGCACGTTCTGGCGTATTCCACCGCGGGGAAGGTCGATCCAGCGGGTTGGACCAGGATCTCCGTCACCGACGCCCGAGTCCTCCACGCGATCGACGTCCTCGACCTCGACGGCGGCGGCCGTTCCGAGATCCTCACCGCGAGCAACCTCGGCGTGACCCTCTCGGTCCCCTCGCGGGATGGCCACCGATTCACCACGAGGCTGATCGGCCAGGGGGTCGCGGGCAAGCCACCGAAAACCGGTTCGAGCGAGGTCCACGTCGGCAAGCTTCGAGGCGGCCGACGTTTCCTGGCGACGGTCGACCCCTGGCACGGGACGGAGGTCTCGATCCGCCTGGAGGAGGAGAACTCCCCCCTCTCCTTCGGCCCCCGCCAGGTGATCGACACGACGTTGAAGGAGGGGCACGCCCTCTGGGTCGCCGACGTGGACGGAGATGGCGACGACGAGATCTTCGCCGGCTACCGAGGCCCCGGGACGAGCCTCCTGGCATTCGACCACGACCCCGAGGAGAAGTCCTGGACGCGCCAGCTTCTGGACGACAAGATCGCCG
>JBFWRA010000448.1:0-4859 GCA_050249155.1 Isosphaeraceae bacterium
CGAGCGATCCGGTCTGGCGCGACGCATCAAGGGCTGGCGCGACGCGATCGCCATGGGTTCCGAGGATCGCCGCCGCGAGGCCGAGACGCAACTGATGGAGCTTCGCGACCCCGCCGCGGTCGAACCGCTCCTGCGCGTGCTCGGCAACGACGAGGAGCCGTTCCGGAAACTCCTCACGACCGTGCTGGGCGCCATCCCAGGCCCCGAAAGCGCCGGGGGGCTGGTTCGCCTGCTACTCCGCGAGGACTCGGCCGACGTCCGAGGCTCGATCATGATCGAACTCCGACGGAAAGAGGAGCCCGAGGCCACGAAAGATCTCATCAAGGCCCTCGCGTCCAAAGATCCGACCGTGGTCAACCGGGCGGCCTGGGGACTCGGGAACCTCGGCGCGGTGACCGCCGTACCGAGTCTGGTCAACGCGCTCTTCACACGTTACACCCGCATGGAACTCCCCAACCCGACCAGACTTCGACCCAGCATGGTGAATCCCGGAGCCGGCCCGAGTCTCCCCCCCGCGGCCTTCGGACCGACCTTTTCCCCTCCCCCCATCGCCTACAACGGCAGTTCGGTGGCCTACCTGACCGGCCCGGTGGTCGCTCCTGGAGCGGTGGCCTTTGGCGCGACGTCGGCCCCCGTGGTTCCCTTGCCCTCCGGTCCGCTCCCGGGGATCACGAACCCTGGAGCGTTCTTCAACGGTCCCTCCATGTCGGGATTGAACCTGAGCGCCAGCGGACTGGGGGGAGCGCGAGGGCCCGTTCCGCGGCCGGTGACCTACTCCTTCCGGAACACGGAGGTTCTCGCCGCGCTGGTCAAGTTGACCGGCCAGGACTTCGGGTTTGACATGGCGGGCTGGAAGAACTGGGTTCGGTCCGACTACAGGCCGGAACCGTCCCCAGCCCGAACGGTGCCCCAGCCTTGACGGTTCTGGGTCGTCGTGGTCAAACGTCGTGACACCTGATTGAGACGCGCTCGTGCCTGAGTCCGATCCTCGCGTCGTGATCCTGGGGGGTGGGTTCGGCGGACTGAACGCCGCCAAGGCGTTTCGAAAAGCCTCGGTCCAGGTCACGCTGATCGACCGACAGAACCACCACCTGTTTCAGCCGTTGCTCTACCAGGTCGCGACCGCCGCGCTGAATCCCAGCGAGGTCGCCTCGCCGATCCGTCGCATACTTCGACGCCAGGCCAACGTCGAGGTCCTGCTCGCCGAGGCGACCGCGGTCGACCTTCCGGGCCGACGGGTGCTGCTGGACGAGGGGTCGATCCCGTACGACTACCTGATCCTCGCCACGGGCGCGACGCATTCCTATTTCGGGCACGACGACTGGGAGGCGTTCGCCCCTGGCCTCAAGACGATCGAGGACGCGCTGGAGATTCGCCGCAGGGTGCTCTACGCCTTCGAGGCCGCCGAGCGCGAGGACGACCCTCAGACTCGGGACGCCTGGTTGACCTTCGTGATCGTCGGGGGCGGCCCGACCGGCGTGGAACTCGCCGGGGCCGTCAGCGACATCGCCAGGCACGCGCTGGCGAAAGACTTTCGGCGGATCGACCCGACGCAGGCTCATGTCCTGCTCCTGGAAGGGAGTGACCGGATTCTCGGGACGTATCGTCCCGAGCTTTCGGAAAAGGCCCGGGTTCAGCTGGAACGGCTCGGCGTGTCCGTGACCACGGGGAAACACGTCACCGCGATCGACGCGCTGGGCGTGAATCTGGGGGACCAGCGCATCGAAGCCAGAACCACGCTCTGGGCCGCGGGGGTCTCGGCGTCACCCCTGGCCCGATCGCTGGGAGTCCCGCTGGACCGCTCGGGACGCGTGGTCGTCGAGCCCGACCTGACGATCCCAGGATATGAACATGTTTATGTCATTGGCGACCTCGCCCGTTTTGAACAGGACGGGGGGCCGGTTCCCGGGGTGGCCCCGGCCGCGATGCAGATGGCCGAGACGGCCTCGGCGAACGTTTTGAGAACGATCGCGGGGGAGCCTCGCGTGCCGTTTCGCTATGTCGACAAGGGCTCGCTGGCGACGATCGGCAGGGGTTCGGGCGTGGCCGACTTCGGCCGGGTGACGTTGTCGGGCGGCCTCGCCTGGCTCGCCTGGCTGTTCATCCACATTTTCTTTTTGATCGGTTTCCGCAACCGCGTGGCGGTCATGTTCTCCTGGGCCTGGTGGTACGTGACGTACGACCGTGGGGCGCGGCTCATCACGGGGAGGCTGCGTGAACCCTCGCCCCAACCATCGGGGCGGGATCGACCCACGACCGAGCCCGCGAGCCGATAGGGAAGAAGACGATCGCCGTTTTGTCCCACCTGTGGCCTCGTGGACTCGGAGGGGTTAAAAAGGGAATCGAGTCGAGCGCGAAACGAACCCAATCGCCCCTGAGCCTCACGACATGGTTGAGCGAGACCCGGCCTTTTCCGACATGGGCGGCAAGACGTGCGTGGTCACCGGCGGGACGTCGGGCATCGGCGCGGTCGCGGCCGAGGGACTCGCGAGTGCTGGGGCGCGCGTTCTGCTGGTCGGGCGAAACCCGGAACGCTGCGAGGCGACGGTCCATCGGATCAAGAACGCGACGGGGAACGACCAGGTCGAGGCGATCGTGGCGGATCTTTCCTCGATGAGGGAGGTCCGCCGGGTCGCCGAGGAGATCCGCGATCGATCGACCCGACTCGACGTCCTGTTGAACAATGCCGGCGCGATGTTCGAGCGCCGACGAGACTCGGTGGACGGCCTGGAGATGACCTGGGCGCTGAACCACCTGGCCTACTTTCTGCTGACGAACCTCTTGGTCGATCGCCTGACCGCCTCGGTGCCGGCGAGGGTGGTCAGCGTGGCCTCCGACGCCCACCGGATGGCCTCGGGCATCGACTTTGACGATCCCCTCGCCACGAAGCGTTACGGTATGATGCGAGCTTACGCCCAATCCAAGCTGGCGAACGTCCAGTTCAGCGCGGAACTCGCCAGGAGACTGGAAGGCCAAGGGGTCACCTCCAACGCGCTTCATCCGGGCTTCGTCGTCACCTCGTTCTTCGACGGCAAGGGTTGGGCTGGCCCGCTGATGAAGCTCGCGGCGCGAGCCACGGGGGTCTCGGCCCAGACTGGGGCGCAAACCTCGCTTTACCTGGCGAGCTCTCCCGAACTGGACGGCGTCACGGGCCGATATTTCTATCGCCGACGGGCGGTCGAACCTTCGAGGGCCAGCCAGGACGTCGAGGCCGCGGCCCGGCTCTGGCGGCTCAGCGAGGAGATGACCGGTCTGGTGGCGAAGTCGTGATCTCTCTTGCCTTTTGGCGAATTCCAGGAACAATTCTCGTCGCGGAACGAATAGACAAGAGGGAGTTCAGGACGCGCCTGGCCCCCGGTGGGTTCTTCCTCCGCCACGTAAAAAACAAGGAAATCAGCGAGTGACCACCACGACGTACACCGACGTTTACGAAGAGATCGAGGCCCTCAAGGCGAGCCGGGACGCGACGATTCTGGCCCACTACTACCAGGACGGGGAGATTCAGGAAATCGCCGACGTGACAGGCGACAGTCTGAAGCTGGCCAGGGCCGCCACGAAGGTCAAGTCGTCCACGATCGTGCTTTGCGGCGTCCACTTCATGGCCGAGACGGCCAAGATGTTGAATCCCGAGAAACGGGTCCTGCTCCCCGACCTTCTGGCCGGTTGCAGCCTGGCCGACAGTTGCCCCGCGCCGGCGCTGGCGCGTCGGCAGGCGGAGCTTCGGGCCGAGGGCCGCCAGTTCCAGACGGTGACCTACGTCAATAGCACGGCCGCGGTGAAGGCCCTGTCGGACTGGGTGGTCACCTCGGGCAACGCCGAGGCGATCATTCGAAGGGTGCCGGACGATCACGAGATCCTTTTCGTGCCGGATCGTCACCACGGCCAGTATCTCAGCGAGGTGACCGGCCGTCCCATGATCCTGTGGGACGGCTCCTGCATGGTGCATGAGGTCTTCAGCGTGAACGACCTCCTGAGGATGAAGCGCCGGCTTCCCGGGGCGTTGACAGTCGCTCATCCGGAATGCCCCGCCAACATCCGGGAGCGAAGTGATTTCATCGGCGGGACCGAGGCGATGATTCGCCACGTCGAGGGGTTCGCGTCACCGACCGACTTCCTCGTCGCCACCGAGGCGAACATGCTCTGGCAGCTTGAGAAGGCCGTGCCAAGGCATCGCTACCACCCGGTCCCCGGGGTCAGTTGCGCCTGCAACAAGTGTCCGCACATGGCGCGTAACACCCTGGAGAAACTTCGCGACTGCCTGGCCAATGGCGCGCCGGAGATCGTCTGGCAGCCCAGCTTCGAGAAGGCCGCCGAGGTCCTGCGTCGTAGCCTCCTCGACTAATGATCGATACGAGCCCCGCGTGGCGCGTTCTCAAAGTTGGAGGCCCCACCCCGGACCCACGGGGTGGGGTCCAAAGGCGCATCGCATCCTCTGGACGGAGTGGACTCATGATTTGCGTCGCGGTGACCTACGTCATCAAGCCCGGCCACGAGGACGAGGCGGCCGACCTCTTCAAGGCCCTCACCGGGTTGACTCGGGCGGAACCGGGGTGCCGGATGTACCTGGCCCATCGCTCGACGTCCGAGCCTCGCAAGTTCTTCCTTTACGAACAGTACGACGATCAGGCCGCCCTGGACGCCCATCGCGCGGCTCCCCATTTCGAGCGCTACGTCAAGAACGGACTTTTCACGATCCTCGAGAATCGCTCGCCAGAACTTTACGAGCCCCTGACCGATTGACACGACGCGTCCCGCCTTCTTCGCACGAAGCGACGAGAAACTCCTTGGCCCGAGGCGCGGGGTGAGTTAGGCTCGCGATCGCCGGGTTCGGGGGACCCTCGGCGTCTGGCCGAGTCACC
>JBFWRA010000449.1:0-4852 GCA_050249155.1 Isosphaeraceae bacterium
GTCAGCGCTTTACTCACGTGTCGCTGGGGAGTACGATAGAATTCACATCTCTTCGACTCGAAAAAAACACCGCGCGCCCGACGCGCCCGACGCGTCGGGCTCCAGTGGCCGCCGATTCGCGAACCCTGGAAGGGCCCTGTCATGCCACAAGCGATCGTCGATCCGGCTGAACTCCGCCGATTCGCCGTCAACCTCAAGCAGTTCAACGGCGAACTGATGAACCAGATGACCGTCCTCCACGGCCAACTCATGGGGCTGGGCCAGTCCTGGCGCGACCGCGAGAACGAGAAGTTCGTCGAGGAGTTCGAGCAAACCCTCCTCGTCATGAAACGATTTGTCGAATCCACAAATCAACACGTACCGTTTTTGCTGCGGAAGGCCGAGCGCGTCGAGGAGTACCTCCAGCAGCGCTGATCCCGGTCGACACGCGGTGTTCTCCACGCCCTGCCGGCGCGATTCTCAAGCCCGGCTCCCCAGGTCCGGAAGCGGGTCGGTGCCATGAGCCAAACCGCCAAAGTCCGCTCCGTCGAGTCGATCCGCGACTTCAAGGTCGCGATGAACAACTTCGTCGAGGAGGCCCGGAACGCCCTGAGCTCCGTCGAGATGGAGGTGCGTCGGGTTCGCGACTGGGTCCAGCGCGATCAGTACTCGTACTGGCAAAGCCAGGTCAAACGCCGCAACGAACAGGTCTCGATGGCCAGGACCGAGCTGCACCGTCGCAGACTCTCCCAACAGAATAGCGACGCCATCTCCGACACCGAGCAAAAGGAGAACCTTCGCGAGGCCGAGCGCAGGCTCGCCCAGGCCGAGGAGAAGGTCAAGATCGTCAAGAAGTGGATTCCCATCCTCGAACACGAGATCGCCAAGTACCACTCCTGCTCCCAACCCCTGGGAGACTGCCTGGCCGGCTCGCTTCAGAATTCCCTGGCGCTGCTGGAACGGGTGATCCGTTCCCTGGAGTCGTACCTCGACCTGGCCCCGCCGACGGCTCCGGTCGTCGCCGACGAGCGGAACCAGGCCGCCCCCTCCGCGACGGTCTCCTCACGACCGAGCGACCCCCCGACGGACACGCCAACACCGTCGGGAACGCCCGGGCCCAAGGACGACCCGTCCGGGGATGGTGAGGAGCCATCGACCGACGACCAGGAGGTCACACCGTCATGAGCTCCGGTTCCGCGCGTCTCCAGCACGCCATGAAGACGCTCCATGAACATTGGGAACTGACCCGCGCCCAGTGGGACGACCAGGTCGCCCGCGACTTCGAAAAGAATCACCTCGAACCTCTCGATCATATGGTCAAGCATGCCTTGCGAGGCATGCAGACGATCTCCGAAGTCCTGTCGATGGCCCGGCGGGATTGCGCGGAGTAACCGACCCCTTTCGCATCGCCGGCCGGGGGCACCACGGACGCGACGCGAACTTGACGCGACACCACGGCGGTCTCTTTCATCATGACTGACGCCCACGACCCCCAGACGCTCCTTGAACTCGAAGCCGACGCCGTCGCGACCCTCGAAGCGCTGGTGACCCAGCGAGCCCGTGGAGAGGCGGAGACCGACGCGACGTTTCGCGCCCGACGGGCCGAGGAGGAACGGGCCTTCCAGGCCCATCGTCAGCGCGTCACCACGACCGCTCGCGAGGACACCCAGCGAACCAAGGCGAAATACGAGGCGGCTCGCGCCGAGATCGTGAGCAAGTCCGCGGCGGAGATCCAGGGAATCCAGAGCGATCACGCCGAGTCCCAGAAGACGCTTGAAGAGCGGACCCAGGCGGCCCGAAACGCCGCCAAGAAGGCTCAGGAAGAGACGCGATGGCAAGCGCTGGCCCTCTATGAGGCCGCCAAGGACGCCGCCAAGAAGAATTACCAGAACAACGTGGACGCGCTCGCCGAGGCGACGAGCCGCCTCGAACTGATCGAGGCCCAGGCCGCCCCCGCGCTGTCCCGGACGCGCTGGTTCGCTCCGAAGTCGTCGGCCGAGCCCGTCGAGCCACCCCCGACCGACGACCCGATCGGCGCGCTGAACGCCACGATCGACGCGATGGACGATCGGTTGCGACCGCTCGCCTCCGCGTGGCTCCCCAAACTCCTCGCCCCCTCGGCCTTCCCCTGGCCGTTTTTCGCCATGGCCGCGGCGCTGGCCTACGCCCTGGCTCCGCGCATGGGCTGGGGCCCCGGGGCGGGCGTGGCGATCGGGATCACCGTCGTCGCGGCGGTCGTCGGCTGGCTCGGGCTGGCCAGACTCGCCCGATCGAAGGTCGCGGCGCTACGACCCGCTTACACCCAGCTCAACGACCAGGCCAGGGCGCTGACGGCACTCGCGCAGCGCTGGGTCAAGGAAACCCTGGAACGCCAGAAGGACGAGGCCGAGGCCCGTCGCGCCAGGGAGGCCGACGCCGCCGACGCGCAGTTTCAGGCGAAGCTGGCCGATCTTGATCAGCGGTACGATCTCGCCAAACGGAAGGTGGAGAATCACTACCCCGCGAAACTCCATGCCGCCGAGGAGCGGCGCGACGCCGCGCTGAAGGAGGCGGACACGCTTTACCCCGGTCTCCTCGACGAGATCCAGCGGCGTTTCCAGCGTCAGTCGGCGGAACTCCTCGCCCACCACGAAGCCGCCAAGGCGGCCACCGAAGCCGCCTCCACCGCCGCCTGGGCCGAGCTGGAAGCTCGATGGCGCGACGGCCTCGCGAAGATCGGGGCCACCGCCGATCACGTCAACGCCGTCGCCAGCCAGCAGTTTCTCAACTGGCACACCGACGACCTCGACGGCTGGAACCCCCCGTCCGTGGTCCCCGACGGCCTTCGCTTCGGCACCTTCACGGTCGACCTGAAGAACCTTCCCCAGGGACTGCCGGCGGACCCTCGGCTTCAAGCGCACGGCCCGACGCGGATCGATCTGCCGGCCCTCACGCCCTTCCCCAGGCAAAGCTCCGTGCTCATCAAGGCGTTCGACGCCGGCAAGGCCGAGGCCGTCACGCTCCTTCAGTCCCTCATGCTCCGGTTCGCCACCTCGGTCCCCCCGGGCAAGGTCCGATTCACGATCGTCGACCCGGTCGGCCTCGGTGAGAATTTCGCCGCGTTCATGCACCTGGGCGACTACGGCGAGCTTCTGATCAATAACCGCATCTGGACCGAGACCTCCCACATCGAGCAACGCCTGGCGGACCTCTCGGCCCACATGGAGAACGTGATCCAGAAGTACCTGCGGAACGAGTTCGAGACGATCGAGGCGTACAACGCCCACGCGGGCGAAGTCGCCGAGCCGTTCCGAGTGCTCGTGGTGGCGAACTTCCCCACCAACTTCAGCGAGAGCGCGGCCCGGCGTCTGGTTTCGATCGCATCCAGCGGGGCACGCTGCGGTGTTTACACGTTGATCTCCCTCGACACCAAGCAGAACCTGCCCACCGGCGTTCAGTTGAAAGACCTCGAACCTCACTGCGTCAACTTCCATTGGCGGGAGGGCAAGCTCAGTTGGCGCGACCCGAGGTTCGGAGGCTTCCCCCTCACGCTCGACACCCCTCCCGAACCCGAACGCTTCACCAGGCTCATGCACCGCGTGGGAGAACTCGCCCGCGACTCGCACAGGGTCGAGGTCCCCTTCGAATTCATCGCGCCCGCGCCCGATCGCTACTGGACCTCTGAGAGCGGGAGCGGGATCGACGTGCCGCTCGGGCGATCCGGGGCCACCAAGCTTCAGCACCTTCGGCTGGGCAAGGGAACGTCCCAGCACGTTCTGATCGCGGGGAAGACCGGGTCCGGTAAATCGACGCTGCTGCACGCCTTGATCACGAACACCGCGCTGAGGTACAGCCCCGACGAGGTGGAGCTGTACCTGATCGACTTCAAGAAAGGGGTCGAATTCAAGGTCTACGCGACGATGGAACTGCCGCACGCGCGGGTCATCGCCGTGGAGAGCGAACGCGAGTTCGGGCTCAGCGTGCTTCAGCGTCTCGACGCCGAACTGAAAGCGCGGGGCGACCGTTTCCGCGAGCTGGGCGTGCAGGACCTCAACGCCTTCCGCGAAGCGACGGCGGGCTCCGAGCCAATGCCCCGCATCCTCTTCATCGTGGACGAATTCCAGGAGTTCTTCGTCGAGGACGACAAGATCGCCCAGGAGGTCTCCCTCCTGCTGGATCGATTGGTCCGGCAGGGTCGAGCCTTCGGCATCCACGTCCACCTGGGTTCGCAGACCCTCAGTGGCGCGTACTCGCTGGCCCGAAGCACGCTCGGCCAAATGGCCGTGAGGATCGCCCTCCAGTGTAGTGAGTCCGACGCCCACCTGATTCTGAGCGAGGAGAATTCCGCCGCGCGGTTGTTGACCCGACCCGGCGAGGCGATTTACAACGACGCCAACGGCCTCGTGGAAGGCAACAACTTCTTCCAGGTCGTCTGGCTCTCCGACGAGCGCCGGGAACAGTATCTCGGCAAAATCCGCGACCTCGCCCGAGCGGCCAACCGACCCCCCGTCTCGCAGATCATCTTCGAGGGAAATCTGCCCGCGGTCCCCTCCAAGAACCACCTTCTGGCCAGGCTTCTGGGATCTCCCGACTGGCCGGAAGCGCCGACGGCCGACCACGCCTGGCTGGGCGAGGCGATCGCGATCAAGGACCCCACCGCCGCGGTCTTCCGCCCTCAGAGCGGCTCCAACCTGTTGATCGTCGGTCAGAGCGACGCCCAGGCCGTCGGCATCATGAGCATGGCGATGGTCAGCCTGGCCGCTCAGCGCGGGCCTGGCAAGGTGAGGTTCCTCGTGTTCGACGGCAGCCCTTCCGACTCTCCACTGGCCGGTCGCCTCGCCAGGGTCGGCGAGGTGATTCCCCACGAGGTTCAAAACGTCTCGATGCGTCAGGT
>JBFWRA010000450.1:0-4852 GCA_050249155.1 Isosphaeraceae bacterium
AGAATGCGGTCGGCGGGACCGTCGCGGTTCAGCCGCAGGGCGCGGCCGGGGAGGGCGTCGGTCGGCTCGCCGCCGGCCACGGCTTCGACGCCGTTGACGAAGAGGTGTTTCACGCCGAGGGCGTAGGTGGTCGGACGGTCGAACGTGGCGGTGTCGCGGAACGTGGTTGGGTCGAAAACGACGACGTCGGCGAACGCCCCGACGCGGATCACTCCGCGATCGGGCAGCCCGAGAATCGCGGCGGGAAGGCCGGAGCAGGAGCGCACGGCCTGTTCGAGCGAGAGAACGTGGTCGTCCTCCGCGTAGCGCACTTTCCTTGGAAACGTGCCGTAGGAGCGGGGATGTGGCTGGTCGCCGCTTCCTGGAAGGTGCGCCGAGCCGTCGGACGCGGTCGCGACGAAGTCGTGCCGCATGATCTCGCGGACGTCGTTCTCGCTCATTCCGAAGCTGATCGCCTGCGCCCCACCGTGGCGCTGGACGTCGATGACGACGTCGATCGGCGTGGATTTCTCCGCGGCGGCGATCTCAGCCAGGTTCTTGCCCACGCGCGAGGGCTTGGGAGCGTAACGCGCGATCCGAACGGAACCCCCGCCGTCGCGTTCGTCGAGCATCGATTGGATCTCTCGACGAAGCTGGGCCCCCTTGACGGGATCGTCGGCGATCCTCGCGAAATCGGCGTCGGACCCCTGAACCGCCCAGTGGGGGATGACCATCGCGGAAAGTCGCGTGCTGGAGGCGACGTAGGGGTATTGATCGGCGGTGACGACCTTCCCCGCGGCCCTGGCCCTGGCGATGGCCTCGACGGCCTTCGAGGCGAGGCCCCAGTTCGCCTTTCCCGAGGCTTTGAGATGCGAGATGTGGACCGGCAGACCCGCCCCGTCACCGACGGCGACGGCCTCCTCGATCGATTCCAGGAGCCGTTCCCCCTCGTTGCGGATGTGGCTGGCGTAAATCCCTCCGTGGGAGGCGGCCACCTTGGCCATCGCGATGATCTCGGCCGTCTCGGCGTAACGCCCAGGCAGGTAGATCAGGCCGGTGGAGACCCCCCAGGCCCCCGCCTTCATCCCGCGATCGACCAACCGCCGCATGTCCTCGAGTTCCGACGGCGTTGGTCGACGCTCGGCGTTCCTCATCACCCGGGATCGGACTTCGCCGAGCGGGACCAGGTGGATGACGTTGGTTCCCGCCCCCTCCTTGTCGAGCGTGGCGAAGTAAGCGGCGACGTCGAGCGCTCCACCGCCGCAATTGCCCGTCACGATCGTGGTCACGCCCTGCGCCTGGAAGTTCCGATTGTGTCGGGTCCTGGCCTTGGTGATCGGCACGTCGGAATGATTGTGAAGATCGATGAATCCAGGAGCGACGACCCATCCGGTGGCCTCGATCACCCGGGCCTTCGGGTCGGCCTCAAACGCTCCGACGGCGACGATCCGGTCTCCCTTGATCGCCAGGTCGGCCGACCTTCGGGGGGCCCCCGTGCCGTCGATCAACGTTCCCCCCTTGAGGACGACGTCGGCCTCGATCGGCCCTGGTCGGTTCTGTCCCAGGGCCGCGACGGTCACCGCCAGCCCCAGGACCACGCCACTCGCCCTGACGATGGTCGCGCGCACGCCGAAGCCTCCCATAAGTGAATGGTAAGGAATATGCTGAGAATCACGTTTCGGTTTCGCGATGGATCAGGGTGCCACGAGGTTCGGTACTCCGAACCCGTGGAGTTCAACCTTGGCCACCGGCACGGGTTCGGAGTACCGAACCTTGTGGCACCATCGGCTCGCTCCACAAATCGGGAAGTGATTCCCGGCCTAATTCCAAGTCGTCGCGTCCAAGCGGCGGAACGCTCCCAACTCTAACCAGGGTGTGATCCGACTTCCACCGTTAGGAGGAAACGTCGCCGGCCAGGACCGCCGGGCTCGGTTGCTGGCGAAATCGCGACCGGAGCCGATCGCCCAGGGTCAGGCAGGCGGGCAGGAGCACGAGGTTGCCCAGGGTGCTGCCGGCGGTCGCGATCCCGACCATCGTCCCGAAGTTGGCGAACGGGGCGAACTCGCTGAGCCGAAGCGCGGCGAAGCCAATCGCCACCGCGAGGCTCGAAAGGATCACGCCGGGCCCCGCCACGGCGTAACTGGTGAAGAGACGATCCGCGAACGGCCGGGTACCTCGGTCCCGTCGAAATTGCAGCAGACAGTGAAACGTGTCGTCGACCGATAACCCCAGGGCCACGCTCGCGACCAGCGCCGTGGCCATGTCCAGCTTCACCCCGAGCCATCCCATCAATCCCAGGACCAACCCCACGGCGAGCAACGTCGGCAAGATCGCCAGGATGGCCAGACCCGGGTTGCGGAGGGCGAGTGTGAGCATCAGTAAGATACCCACGGCCGACCATGTGAACGTCTGCCACTGAGTGACGATGACCGCCTCGGTCGTCTTGGTCATCAGAAAGGAGAGCCCGGTCAAATAGGACTCGGGGCCAAACGTCTTCCGGGCCGCGGCGACGGACTGGTCGAAGATCGCCTGCTTGTCGGGAGCGGGCTGCTGTTCATAGAGCCTGACGAGGAGCCTGGCCTCCTGAGTCCTGGGATTCCAGAACCCGTTCAGAAGCTCGGCCTGGGGAGTCACGGAGATCAGGTCGAGCTTGGCGGCGATGGTTCGGGCCGCGGCCTCGGGCGACAGCGCCGCGATCCGACCGTCGGGGTCGAGGACCGTGGCCAGTGAGAGCACGCCGGAGACCCCGGAGCGTCCACTCACCCGGATGGCGTTGATCTCGTCGTTGACCGATTGAAACCGTTCGATCACCGCGGGATCGACGGTCGGTCCGACCGGCACCACGACCGAGACCAGGCCGATCCCACCGAGCCTTGCCTCGACCTCATGGTAGTCGTGGACGACCCGGGTGTTCGGGCGGAACAGGTTGATATAATTGGTTTCGTAGACCAGGTTGCGAATGCCGACCATGACCGGTATGACCGTGAGGCAGACCACGGCGACCACGACGCCGGGATGGCGGTAAACCCAACCGGTGGTCCAGTTCATCGGGGCGGTCACCATCGAGCATGAGCCCCGTCGGACCGCGATTTCCAGGCGAAATGGGGGCAGCATCGCCACGGGGGAGATCGCCATGACGAGCAGGGCGGCGATGAGCGTGCAGGTTCCCAGGATCGCGCCGAACTGCTGGATCGGAACGACGTCGCTGATGACCAGGGCTCCGTATCCGATCGCCCCGGTGACCGCGGTCCAGACGATCGGCACCGCGACCGCCCTCAGCGTGGTCCTGGCGGCCTCGCGGGGGTTGGCCTCGTTCCTGCTGTCGTCGCGAAAGTGGATCGCGAGGTGACTCGCCGCGGGCATGGTGAGGACGATGATCTGGGCGACCAGCGGCCCTCCCGAGAAGGCGAGCTTGAGGTTCCATGCCGAGAGGATCGCCTCGGTCGCCATCCAGACCAGCCACCCACTGAGCAGTGGCACGAGGGCCCACCAGAGGCTCTGGGTGGCGGAGAGTGTGACCAATCCGATCAGCAGCATTCCCACCACCGCGAGCCGCCTGCCGTCGAGTTCGACGGCGCGGAAGCCGTCGGCGAGCAAGACCGGGGGACCGACGACCGACGGCGGTTTCATCCCCTGGGCGCTGGCGAAGGCGTCGGCCCGCTCTCGGAGCTCCGCGATGGTCTGGGTCACGACGTGGTCGGTCGTTTTCTTGAGCCGGACGACCACGGAGGTCGTCTCACCGGTCCGATCGACGACGGTTCCCTGGAAGAGGGGGTGGGCCGTGGCCTTGGCGCGAAGGTCGGCCAGCGCGGCGGGCTTTCCCTCCGCGGCGCGGACGGCTCCGCCGATGGACATGGCGTTGGATCTCAGGTCCATCGACTTGACCGCCCCTTTGGCGGTGTTCAGGGCGAGTCGTCTGGCGAACGCTGGCAGTCGATCAAGCGCCAGCAGGGTGTCGTCGATGGCCCAGAGCAAGGGCATGGCGTCGAGCGACTCAACCCGGAGCACCCCCTCGACGTTGCTGGGACCGAGAGTCTGGGCCAGCTCGGCGACGCGGTCCATTCCGGCCGTGGTGAAAAGTTCCGGGTCGTCGTACACCACGAAGACGAAGTTGTCGTCGCCGAACGATCGGGCGGCCTTCTGGTAGGTCGCCATCACGGGGTCGTCGTCCGCGAAGAACGAGTTGATCGATTGCTCATAGCCCACGCGCCCGCCGTAGGCCATGAGCCACGCGAGCAGAACGAGCGAGCCAACCAGCGCGAGGTATCGGGCGTTGAGCAGGATGCGAGTCACCGTGTTGCCATCCCCGAAGGTTCTGGAGCGACCAGAGGCGCATCCGCGGATCGCGGAGCGCGGGCCACCGGGCCCTTCCGCCCCTCCCCTGGACGTGATGCGGCCCCGACTGAACCAGAGGATGAGTTGTAGACGTTCCCGCCGCTCGTGTCGAGCCACCCGGCCCCGAGGTCGTTCAAGCGCTGGCGAAGAGATTCCGGCGAATCAGGTCGAACATGCTATAAATCGCGACGGCCGAGATGAGGAAGAACGCCAGCCAGGTGAGGACGTCGGTGATGAACGCGGGCCCCACGCGGCGGTCGGTATCGCGCTGGCGGAGGTAAAGCGTCGCTCCGGCGATCAGCGGAAGCATCATCGCCTGGGCGATCCCTCCGATCTGGATGAGCCAGCGGGGCTCTCGATAGGCGAAATAAAGACCGAGGGCGAAGGTCGGGTAAATGACGCAGAAGGCCCGGATGGTCCGGGTGCGGGCGCGCGCCCCCACCTGCCTCCAGATCCCCGAGAGGTTGAGAAAATCCGCGGTGAGCCGGCTATTGGCCGCGGTCGCGACGTACAGCGTTTTGAAGAGGACCGCCCAGGC
>JBFWRA010000451.1:0-4843 GCA_050249155.1 Isosphaeraceae bacterium
TTGAGCCCTCGCATGACCGCCGCCACGTCGCCGTTGGCATCCAGCCGCCGGCTTCCCGAGGGCTCGGCGATGCCACCCAGCACGACGTTTCCGCGGTATTGGCGGGTCGTTCCCGGGGCCTCCCCGTTGCCGAATCCGCCCTGGCCGACCAGCGCCTCGGAGAAGGCGATCGTGGTGGACGTTCCGTCGCTCACCTGATTGATACCGTACGATGGGTAGATGGCGAACAGGCCGGTCGTCCGATCGGTGGCGTTGTTGGTCGTCGTGCCGTAGCAACCGTGGTAACTGTTGAGATTGCGGCCGCCTCCGGCGTCGGGATCGCTGGGGCAGAGAAACGCGCTGACGCTCGCGTTATGGGCCGTGCGATTGACCGCGGCGGCGAGGTCCGACGCGAAGCCCTCGGGCGCGAAATCGAAGTTGATCGCGTCGTAGAGGGGCGACTGCTCCAGGTACGGCAGGAGCATCGCCTGGGCGCTCCAGCACGTCCAGGAGTCGTACTTGTTGGGCAGGTCCCGAACGTTCCGCGATCCTCCCATCGGAAAGACGCCCAGCGCGGTCTGGTAGTTGTGCAGGGCGATGCCGATCTGCTTCAGGTTGTTGGTGCACTGCGCGCGTCGGGCGGCCTCGCGGGCGGCCTGGACCGCGGGCAGGAGCAGGGCGATCAGGACTCCGATGATCGTGATGACCACCAGGAGTTCGATCAAGGTGAAACCCGCGCGGCTTCTCGCTTCGCTCGTCATCGCTCACTCACTCTCCGTGGATTTGGGAAGTTGGCCACGAGTGTGGCGGCGCGTCAGCGCCATGGTCGGCGCAACTCGTTCTGCCGTAGAGAGTCTTGTCGCGAGGAGGCGAACTGTGACAGACTTCTCCCAGAACGTCGTCGATGCGATGCGCGCGGACGAGAGGCTTGGAGTCTCGACCTCGAAGGATATCCTTATCGCATGTCAATGGGTCGATTCGCCAGGCTCGGACGCGACCTCGTTTTTTCGCTGAACCGGACGACCTGCGCTCGATGATCCGACCAGGGGGCGTGGAAGAGTCGGCACGACCTCGCCTCCCAACGGGGTGAGATCCAGACGTGGTCGATATCGAGGACGGGCAGGAGCGCGGGGAAGGTGCCTCGCCACTGCGGGCCGGGTCCGCCGGCCCTGGAGGCCAGTTGATAGCCGGCGTCGGCCAGGAAGGCGAACCCCAAACAGCGTGCCGGGGCGTTGAAGTCTCCCAAAACCGCGTCGAAGGGCCGGCCTTCCGCCTTCGCTTTCTGGCAAAGGTCGGCGACGGCCTTCAAAAAGGGCGTTCGGGGGAGGAGCGGGTCGCTGACCCCGTCCACGACCAGCAGCCGCAATTCTCGACCGTGGGGACGGACCAGGAACACGCCCGCCGAGCCGTTGGGCAGGCTCAGCCGACGTTCCAGAACGACCGGCCCGCGGGCGTACACGGCCACGTGGAACCAGTGCGGCCAGCCGGAGTCCCCCTCGACCTCGGCCCCCCGCCATCCCGGCCCCAGCGCGACGTCCAGGCGGTCCAGCCAGGAACGTTCGGGGGCCTCGCTGAGAACCAGCACGCTCGCCCCGCTTGCGCGGAGAGCCGAGCACTGGGCGTTCCAGGTCGATTCGTCGCGGAAAGGCCCCCCGCCCCACATGACGTTCCACTGGAGCAGCCCGATCTCTCCAGGACGGGGCGAGCCGCCCCCCAGGGTGACCAGCGGCAGCGACGCCACGAACGCCCCGGTGAGCCCCACCCAGGCCAGGCCGTATCGGACCCGACCCGGTCCGAGGGCCCCGCCGCGCCGAGACAGGTCGAACGCGATCGCCACCACGCCCAACGGCGCGGTCGGCAAGTACATCAGCAAACCCAGCATGACCGACCGGTCCTGGGTGAGCTGCCCGATCATTCCCATCGCCAGGACCAGCGACAATCCCCAGGCCAGCACGCCCAGGATCAGCCTTTTTAGACTCGATCGCCCGAGGGAATTGACGCGGTCCAGTGTCATCATCGCTTTCTCTTCCATCGGACTCGTCCCCCCTCCCCTACCCCGCCCCCTGGATCTTGGGGCGTTCATCGGTTCTGATCGACGAGTCCGCCCACGGTACCGCGGGCGTCAACCTTCCTACAACTTGGTCCGGGAGTCCCGCGATGACAACTCCAACTCGGGTGAGGAACGTGGTCTGGGCCGCCGTCGGCGTGAGTGTGGGCATGCTCGTCGGGTCGTCGCCGGTCCTGGCGCAGGATTCCCCGCATACGAAGGTCCCGCTGGCGCAGGTCAAGGAGGAGGTCACGTCGAGGAAGGCGGTGCTGGTGGACGTCCGCGAACCCGCCGAGTGGGAGCGCGGGCACGTCCAGGGCGCGATCCTTCTCCCCTTGAGCAAGTTGAAGTCGTGGGAGACCAGGGAACCGACCGACGCCGAAAAGGCGGAACTCTTCAAAGCGTTGCCTCAGGGTTCGGTGGCGTACACCCACTGCGCCGCGGGAGTCAGGTCCATGGCGGGGGGTAAGATCCTCCGGAAGCTCGGGTACGACGCCCGGCCTCTGAAGCCAGGGTACAAGGCGCTGGTCGAGGCGGGCTTCCCCAACGTTGAGGGAAAATGAAGGACGAGAAGAAGATCAAGCCATCCACCTCATCGGGGTGATTTGTGGAGATTGGATGAGATGACGGCCATCATTCCCTGATCGGGCTTCGCTTCGCATCTCTCCCAACGCTCCTGGGTTGAGTGCGTGGCTAGATCTTCGGTCTCGGTAAATTCCTATGTTCTCAATCAATATCGGCATCGCGGGCGAGTTCCACGTCCTGGCGCAACTCGCTCAACACGGTTTTGTGGCGTCGTTCACCCTGGCGAACACGAAGGGGATTGACGTCATCGTCGTCAACCCGTCCCTTGACCACTTCATCAAGCTCGAGGTGAAGACGACGGACAAACCGCCAAGGAAGGAGCGGTTATTCTCAGTGGACCCGGTGTATGGCTGGCCGATGTCGGAGAAACACGAGACGCTTTCCGACCCCCGCACCTTTTATTGCTTCGTCGTCCTCCAGGGTCCTTCGACCCTCCCGCTCTTCTTTGTCGTCCCCTCAAGCTACGTCGCCGAGTACGTGCGTGAGCAACATCGCCACTGGGTCCGCACCCGGACCGAGCCGCCAGACCCGTCGAACAAGATGAGGCGGTTCCGTATCCATCCGAGCGACCCGCTCGGGTTCAAGGACAACTGGAAACTGCTTGGGGGGGTGTCACCGAGTCCCCAGCAATGCCACGTGATGGAACCCTGGGTCTCCCGCGAGCCCTGACTCGTCGGCGGACAGAAACAAGCCAGGAAACAAGAAAAGCAACGCACTAATTCTGGATTATTTGGGTATATCGGATAAGTTAAGGACTCCACTCAGTGCCAGGCCAGGCTTCACATTCCTCCCTCCCCTTCCTGAATCGAACGCGTGGTTGGTGTCGTTATATTTATAATAAATTATTTATATGGAATACCTGGGTGAGGTGTGATCGCCGCGACCGCTTTCGATCAATTTCACCGTCGTCTTGACACCCACATGGACCTCGCACATACTCAGTGGCCTCGCGGATCATGTCCGCGCCCGATCGGAAAGTCAGGTTCGATGAATCGCCTGGCCTAACACGTTTCGTCATCATTACACGATCGAACGATGTCGTTCACGTCTCGACGGATCATCGCCGCGCTGCTGCTCGCTTCCCACGGGCTGATTTCCGCCTGTGGGGCCGGTCTGCACGCGCTGGTTGACGATTCGCACGTCGAGGCCGCGATGGACCGCTCGACCGAGGGTGATCACGACCCGTCGCAGTCCTCGCCTCTGTCTGATCGCTCGGACTGCCTGATTTGCCACGTCGTCGGTCAAGGGCAGTTGTACGTTCAGACTGAGCCGATCCGCCTGGAATTGGTCGCGGTCGGTGAGGTCGTCGAGACCAATCCAGCCGACCCGCGCTCGCCCGATCGCCTGTCTGGCGATTCCCGGGCGCCACCCATGCCGCTCGCCTGATCGACCCCGACGGAAGCTCTCGCCCGGGAGGAGTGATCGTTCGCGCGAGGATCGCGTGATCGGTGGCACTCCGCCGAGGTCCCGGAGCCGAAGGTCTGGGGGCCCGCCGCGCACCTGGAACCGGCGCCGAGCGTCGTCGCCGGTCGAGAATGCGAGGTCCGCCCTGTCGCGCGTCCCCGGACGTCGCGGAGGCGAGGCGAGCGAAGACGACGATGACGACTCTTCACCGAGGGGGGACCGCACCCGAGCGGCCCCGTTCTGTCTGGGCGCGCGAACTCCGATGGGCGCGATGGCTCGACCCGATCGTTAGGCATCCGTTGGCGGTGCTCGGCGCGGCGACGACCGCGGCGGCTCTCTGTGGGCTGGTCCTGCACCCGAGATGCCTGGCGCTGGCCGGTGGGCTCGCGACGGTGATGGTTCTGGGGGTCGCCTGGCCCTGGATCAGTCTCCGGGGGCTCCGGGGCACGCTCTCGTTTTCCCGAGCCCGAGGGCGGGAGGGGCAGCCGATCGCCGCCCGGCTGGAGTTCCGCAATCGAGTGCCGTGGGGGGCGTGGGGGCTGTCGATCCGGTTCGGGGACGAGTCGGTGGGCGTAACGATGCCGACGGCCGTGGCCCACGTTGGCGGTTGGCGACGAGCCGAGGTCGACTGGACGTTCGCGCCCGAACGACGGGGCGAGCACCCGGTCCGCGGCGCCAGCGTCTCGACGGGCTTTCCGTTTGTCATTTGGTAGTCAACCCGTACGCTCAAGGTCGAACGTCCCGTGCTCGTATGGCCGAGGACGTTCCCAGTCGGGCCGATCCACGTGGAGGCCGGCGGCGACGCCTCGGAGTGGACGTCCTTCCGGG
>JBFWRA010000452.1:0-4834 GCA_050249155.1 Isosphaeraceae bacterium
CGGATCATCGGCGGGGCCGACGGAGTCTTCGACCGGGGAATGCAATGGCAGGGGCTCAGCCTCTGGATGACCCTCCGATACGGCCCCGACCCCTGGGTTCCCAGCTCCTTCATGCCCACCCTCCCCGGCCGACTCTTCTTCCTCCAAGGGCTCGCCGGACCACTCGAACCCGAGATGAACTGACCCGCGGTGGAATCGTCGCGCCCGCCCGCGTCGCGTTCCAGCCTGGAGTTGTCAGTCCCACGTTCGGAAGCTACGGTTAAGCGGACCCCGGACGACCGCCGGTCACTTTCCGCGGGCGACTTCCGCGCGAAGCGACCCGGACCGGGTATTCTCGCGAAACGATCGGGCGGAGGTTCCCGATCATCCGATTCCCGACTCCACGGATCACCACACCGATGAGACGATCGACCCTCGGCAGGATGCTCAACGGCCGGACGACCACTTCCATGACTCATCGGAGGCGACCGACGCGATGGCGGCCAACGGTCGCCGAGCTCGAGGAACGGACCCTCCTGAGTCTCACAATCCGGATCGACTATTCCTACGACACGCTGAATTTCTTCAACACGCAGGCGAAACGCGACCTGATGCAACTGGCCGCCAACGCGCTCGCCTCGCACCTGGACGATTCGCTCCTGGCGATCAACCCCTCCGGGCAAAACACGTGGGAAGCGGTGTTCCCCCATCCTGGCAACGGGCAAACGATCGGGATCACCAACCTCGTCGTGCCCGCGAACACGTTCATCATCTACGTCGGAGGAAGCTACCTTTCCGGGGGTTCCGAGGCCGGCGAGGGCAGCACGGGAGGGTACTCCGCCTCAGGTGATCCGAACTGGCTGAACACCGTGGAGGCCCGGGGACAGGCCGGAGTCCTCGCGAACCCCCGGACGGACTTCGCCAACTGGGGAGGATCGATCACCTTCGACGCCTCCGGCGAAACGAACTGGTACTTCGGCGAGAGCCTCAACGGGTTCAACTCGAGCCAGACCGATTTTCTCTCCGTCGCCCAGCATGAGGTCGCCCACGTTCTGGGTCTGGGCACCGCGGATTCCTGGTACGCCAAGATCTCGGGCGGAGCATTCCGGGGCTCGAACGCCATCGCCGTCTACGGCCAGCCGGTGCCGGTCAACGCGCAGGCGGATCACTGGGCCCAATCGGTCCGGTCCGACGGGAATCCCGCCCTGATGACTCCCGTGTTGACGAACGGAACCCGGGGGTTGGTCACGACCCTGGACCTCGCCGCCCTCAAGGATATCGGTTGGCAGGTGAACGTCACGCCGCCCACGTTCCAGTTCAGCGCCAGCAGCTTCACGACGGCGGAATCAGCGGGAATCGCGACGATCACGGTGACCCGGACCGGAGGCGTCGGAGCCGCGACGGTCAATTACAGCACCAGCAACGGGACCGCCACGGCGGGATCGGATTACACCGCGGCGTCCGGCACGCTGAGCTTCGGTCATTCGGAGACGTCAAAGACGTTCACGATCAACATCGCGAACGACGACCTCCCCGAGGGGATCGAGACGGTCAACCTGGTCCTCGCCTCGCCGACGGGGGGCGCGATTCTCGGATCACCCGCGACCGCGTTCCTTCGCATCGTCGACTCCGGCCTGAGAGCGCCCGTCGACTTCGACCCGGACGCTCGGACCGATATGACCATCTTCCGACCCAGCACCGCGCAATGGTTCGCCAGGGGGGCCGGCGCGGGCCGGCTCATCGGCTCGTTTGGCGCGGCGAACCTGTTCGATATCCCCGTGCCGGGCGACTACGATGGCGACGGCGTCTCGGAAATGGCCGTCTTCCGTCCCAGCACCGCGCAGTGGTTCGTGATGGGATCCACCGGTGGACGACTTCTCGGCACGTTCGGCGCGACGAACCTGTTCGATATCCCCGCGCCGGGTGATTACGACGGCGACGGCCGAACCGACCTGGCCGTCTTCCGTCCCAGCACCGCGCAGTGGTTCGTGAGGACGTCGACCGGTGGACGACTTCTCGGCACGTTCGGCGCGACGAATCTGTTCGATATCCCCGCGCCGGGTGATTACGACGGCGATGGTGTGACGGAGATGGCGGTCTTTCGTCCCAGCACCGCGCAGTGGTTCGCCAGGGGCGCGGCGGGAGGTCGACTGCTCGGAAGCTTCGGCGCGCCCAACCTGGCCGACATTCCCGTGCCGGGCGACTATGACGGCGACGGCGTGACCGACCTGGCCGTCTTCCGTGTCAGCACCGCCCAATGGTTCGCCAGGGGACCCTCGGGAGATCGATTGGTCGGAAGCTTCGGCGCGGCCAACCTGTCCGACGTCCCCGCGCACGCGCCGATCGGGAGCCTGGGCAGGCTCGGCGTGTTCGATTCACGAGCCTCGCGAAGCTCCTTCTCGGCCTCCGCCCGAACCGCCAGTTCCGAAGCGGCGACGACCACCCCCATCCTCCAGGAGACCCCGCCCTCCCGGACGATCACCTGGTGGCGACGTCGACGATTCCCCGGTGCCCGAGCCTGACGTCGCGCTGAGCCGAGGAGTGGCCGTAAGTCGAAAGGCCCCGTCGACCAAACGGTCGACGGGGCCCGATTCGTTGAAATCGCGAATGGATGGTCCGTCGCTCAACGCTTCGAGGGCGAGGTGTCGGCCTCGGATCGCGCGCCCGTGGCCCGCTTCCGAGCGGCGTCCTCCTCACGCTCGCGAGCCCCCTCCCGAGGTGGCTCGAGAATCTCCCGGAGGTCATCCTTCTCCCCGGGTCGGGTCAGATCTTGCCCCTTCTTGGTCACCGCGATGAAACCGATGGACATCTCATCCGTCGTGGCCTCTCCCCCGGAGACCGGCTGGGGGGGCGAGTTCGGGTTTCGAGGGTTGGATGACGAGTTGTCGAAGTGGGCGACCAGCCTCACCACCGAACCCTTGGGAAGATCGACCGGCTTCTCGAAGTAATAGGTGTTCTGCCAGGCGAAATCCCAATCCTCGATTTTCACCAGGGGCCGCTCCCGACCGTCTGGATAGGTCACAGTCATCGTCATGTCGCGGCCGAGCAAATGCATGTGCGGAGTCACCGCGAGTGCTTCCAGGTCCACAGGGACTTCCCAGGCCGCCCTGGACGTGTGGTTCGACTCCCCGGCGGGAATCTTCAGCTCGAAGTCGACCGCCGCGGACCAGTGAAGGGTTCGCTTGACGGGCTTCGTGGAGAAGTGGAGTCCGATCCGCGATCGGTCGGTCTCGGGCTTGCCGTTGGGGTGGTAATGAACCTGAACCACCACGTCGGAACCCTTCGGGAGCGAGCGTCCCACGCCGTCGGGGAGTCGGCTCGGCTCGTTACCTGGGGCCCAGCCGCCAAGGTCGCCGTGAATCTCGATCCCCGGCCCGGAGAAGCATTCGTAACCGGGCCCAGGGTCGCGCGCGTCCTTCTCGCGAGCCTTGCCGGACGTGTCGACGTACGCGAGCATATGATGGACGACGCCGCGGTTGCCCGGACGGTACTCGATCGCGGAGACGTAAACGTCCTTCGGAAGGTTCGTGGGGATGACGAAACAGCGGTAGAGGTCCGGCCCTCCCGCGGGAATCGCGAAATCCTCCGCCGGTTCAATCACGAGGTCGGGGGTGCCGAGCACCCAATCCTCCGGAAACTTCGGCGGATCGGGAATGCGGGAGGGGTCTCCCAGGGGCGCGCCCGCGTCCGCCCAGGCGACGATGGTGGCGATTTCGGACTCGACCAGGGATCGGTCGTGCCTCAACGTCGGACCAAATCCAGGAGTGGGCTTCCAGGGAGGCATGGCCCGCTCGGAAACGACCGTGGCGAGGTCGAACGCTCGCTTTCTGGCCTGCTCATAGGTCTCCAGCGCGAACGGCCCCACCTGCCCCTTGCGATGACAGTCCAGGCAATTCCGCTGAAGAATGCTCGCCACGTCGGTCGCGTACGTCGGGGCCGCCGCGAGCGGATCGGGCGTCGGACAACCGATCGCGGGGACGTGAGCCTGGGCGACCTCCCGGCCTTCCAGGACGGCCTCGATCGCGTCACGCAACTCGTGCGTCACCGGGTTGGCGTTCGCCTGACGTCGGGCGACGAACTGGTCGTCGATCCGACCGTGATAACGCACGCGCCCCTGGTCGTCGATCACGAAGGCTTCGGGCGAGATCGTGGCCCCGAGGCGAATTCCAAGCGCTCCCTGCCGGTCCCGAATCACCGGGAAACTCAGCCCGAAATCCTTGGCGTGCGCCAGGACGTCGGCGTCGGTCAGGTCAAAATCGACGCAAACACCCACGAAGCGAACGGGCTTGCTCGCGAACCGCTCCGAGAGACGCTGGAGCGTGGGGCTGTAGCTATTGGAGATTGGGCATTCACTGGAGTAAAAGATCAGCGTCACGACCCCGCCCGGCGCCGCCTTCAGGCTCACGACGTCACCATCGGCCCCTCGTTGCGCGGGTAGCTCCGCGGCGAAGACCCACGTCCCCGCCGACAACGCCAGCGCCAGGCCGAGGATGATGGTGCCGCCCCTGGTCCGTTTCCTCGTCGATTCGATCCGGCTCACTCCGCTGTTCCTCACCATGACTCCAGGACCTCGATGAAACTGGGGGGAGAAATGGAACTTCGGCCTCCAGGATGGTCAGCGCGTTCCTCGCGCCGATCAGAGACCGAACCCATTCATTCTACGGAGGTCCAACGTGTTCAGGTTTCAGTTTCTCCTCGCATCTGGCGAACTCATCTCCACGCGGAAGGGCAACCTCGTGAAGTCTCCTGGGGACGAATCACTTCCATGACGCGTGGATCAATCCCCAACCTACCGATGAGCCAGGAGTTATCGTAACGATTCTGATCGTGCCCGCCGCGCGCTTTGAGGGTCTCG
>JBFWRA010000453.1:0-4831 GCA_050249155.1 Isosphaeraceae bacterium
TGATCCGCGCTCCCTCGCGGGAAGCCTCGGCGATCGCCCGATCGGCGAGCCCGATCGAGTCCTCGGCACGGGCTGGGAACCTGAGATTGGCCAGCGCGATCCGAAAGGGAGCCACGATTCTCCTTCTCTTCCGGGTATCGAGGGACGATCGCGGAGCCTACGGGCGCGCCACCTTGACGTAGCGATCGGCGAACGTCAGGAACGTCGGCCAGTTCGGGCCGGTGGTGTGGCCCCCCTTGTGCTGCCGGAAGGCGAGTTCACCGTCGGTGAGCCCCGTCTCCACCTCGGGGAACTCGGAACCGCCCAGGTCCTTCTTGCCCAGCAGCCGGTAGACCGGGCCGGCCGCCACCGCCGCCAGGAAACTGCCCCGCTGATCGACCCATTGGCCCTCGGCCCCCGGGCCGGTCGACGCCCCATAGCTGATGAAGACCGGTCGAGGCGCGCACAGGGCGATCAACTCGTGGGCGTCGACGGGAAGGTCGTGGGGCGTCAGCGGACCGCCGTACTTGAGGAAGTTCCCGGCCATCCAGTGATATTCACCCGAGCTGGTCAGGTTCTCGACCAGTTCGCCAAAGTTCCGTCGGTGAAGCTTCGCCCCGCCCTCGCCCGAGGAGCCGATGAACCCGATCGCGAAACGTTGGTCGTAGGCCATCGCCACCAGCGCCGCCTTGCCATAGCGCGAGAGGCCCTCGATGCCGACCTGCCTGGCGTCGACGGCCTTGTCGGTCTCGAAGTAATCCAGAGCGCGGCTGGCCCCCCAGGCCCAGGCCCGCAGCGCTCCCCAGTCGTCGGGCTCGCGGGGTCGCCCGCGATTGCACAGGCCGATGACGCCTTTGGTCAGCCCCGCGCCGTTGTCGGCCTGGATGCTGTTCGGGACGATGATCGCGTAGCCCCAACCCTTGTCGAGTACCTGCCGCCGCCAGGAGGGCCCGCCCCCTCCAAACCCGAACCCGCCCGGAGGACCGGCCTTCGCCTTCGGCGCGACACCCTTCGACAGGGCCCCCTTGCCCGGAGGGCCACCCGGCCTGGGACCAAAACCAAAGCCAA
This sequence comes from Isosphaeraceae bacterium, assembly GCA_050249155.1. Classification (GTDB taxonomy): domain Bacteria; phylum Planctomycetota; class Planctomycetia; order Isosphaerales; family Isosphaeraceae; genus JBFWRA01. The sequence continues at coordinate 1,048 of JBFWRA010000453.1, forward strand.
ACTCCAGCATGACAGGAACCGGACCCTGGGCGTCGGCCGGGGTCGTGAGTGTGAGTTGAATCTCGACCTTGATCTGAGGGCACCTCGCATTGTCGACACGACCGACCAGCTTCTTGGTGACGACCGGCACGTCCTCGACCTTCTCCTGGATCGTCTCGGTCACCTCCCAGTTCACTGGGGGTACGTCCCTGGGAACCCGGCCGTAAACCTCGCGGTCGAAGTCCTCGACGATCTCGGGCCGCCTCGCGTTCCACCATCGCTCGGGGGTCGTGACCTTCTCGCCGTTCTTGAGGGTCAAGGGGTCGGGAAGCGTGTAAGGGTTGACCTTCGACTCGTCGTAGTTGGCGGCGTTGGGCGCGTCGCGGTTCATGCCGTTCGCGCCTGGCCGCAGGCTCTCGATCTTGAGGGCCTCCATCATCAGCCTGTGATCTTGCCGAGTCGTCAACTCCAGGGGAGCCGCGTCGGTCGGTCGCACCTCCTGAGCGGAGGTGGCCACGGCGAGCGTCGCGAGGAGGACCGCGGCGAGAAGATACCTTGGCATGAGTGGAAGCCCCAAACCGTACCAAACCGTACCGAACCAGGACGAGAACGCGGGGAACGCCCGATCGTAACCAAGCCGCCAGCGACGCGATCCCCGCGTTGGCGTTGACGCCAGCGATCCTCGATCAGGGTCAGGGCAGAGCGACGTCGAAGACCTGTCCCTCCTTTTCCACTTCGACGGGCAGTTGGGGCGGCTCGTCGCGAGTCTTCATCACCTCCGGCGTCTGGACCCGGACCATGTTCTGCCCCGTCAGCGTGCGAATCGAATAGGTTCCGTCCTTGGAAATCGGGGCCGTCCGCACGCTCTCGTTGGCGCGGAGATAATTCGCCGGATCGAACACGATTTCCCCTCTCGTGGCCTTTTTCCCGTGAAGCGTGACCGTGCCCGTGACGGTCACCTCCGTCTTGGAGGTCGAGACGCTGGGCTTGCCTTCACACCCCGTCGCAGCGATGACGAGGACGACGCACCACGAGGTCTTCAACTGAAACTTCCACATTCGCCAACTCCCGCGATTGATGAGGGGGTAAGGAGCCACCACGCCCGAACGCGCGCCTCGCCCGTTCGCGATCCTCCGCTTGACTCGAGGACGACGGTCGGTGAGCGCGTTTGTCGTATTTCGCCTGTCACGAAGACGGGAAGTGGCCGTGGTTCAACAGTAATCGGCGAGGCCCCTCGGAGCAAGCCGCTCATTCCGATCGCGGACGACCGGCGCGGCGGATCAAAGAGGCGGAGAAGATCTGGCGGGACGACGAAACGGAACGCACCCACTTGACGCGGGATCGTTCTCGTCTCAACAATACTCGAATTGCCGTTCGGCAATATCCATACGTACTCACGAACGCTTCTCACATCGACTGGCGCTTCTCTGGCGCGCCAAACCCGGGGGGGTTCGCGCCCAGGAGGAGGGGAGACACTTCCGATGCCGCGGACACGTCACCGTGCGGGTTTCACCTTGATCGAGCTGCTCGTCGTCATCGCGATCATCGCGGTCCTGATCGCCCTGTTGCTCCCGGCGGTCCAGTCGGCCCGCGAAGCCGCGCGCCGCGCCCAGTGCATCAACAACATGAAGCAACTCGGTATCGCGGTCCACAACTACCACGACGTGAACAACGTGTTCCCGTGGGGCCAGGGCCCTCTGGGTTGCAACGACTGGAATCACCTGACCTGGCTACTCCAGTACACCGAGCAGGTCAACGTGTTCAACACGATCAATTTCACGGCGGGGTTCGGATGCATTGGACAGGCGGAGAACACCACCGCCCAGCGCACGAAGCTCGTCCTCTACCTCTGCCCGTCGGACGTCGATCGTCTCACGAACGCCGAGGGGCACAACAACTATCACGCCAACGCCGGCTCGAACCCGGTCCTGTTCGGCCGGGTTCAGGGAAGCACGACGATCCTCCCGAACGGACCCTACGGAGCCGTGCCGGAACTCGGTCCCATCGGCTTCCGGGACGTCACCGACGGCACCAGCAACACCGCCTCGCACAGCGAGCGGGTCAAGGGCGTGGGCTTCACCAATCAAGGTCAGAACGACTTCACGACACCCACACCGATCATCGCGCGGATCCCGGCGGTCTCGGACTACAGCGTTCCCGACCTGTTCCACCGGGCCTGCATGGCCGCCGACCCACGCCGTCCCGGCGCCACGCTGGGCAACGGCCGCGCCCCGGGAACCAATTGGCATATGGGCAACCCCCAATCGAGCCGTTACAACCACGTCATGCCGCCCAACTCGTGGTCCTGCACCGACGCGGGAGGTAACAACGGCAACGGAGCCCACACCGCCAGCAGCCGCCATCCCGGAGTCGTCAACGTCCTTTTCCTCGACGGCACGGTTCGGGCCGTCAAGAACACCATCAGCCTGCAGACCTGGCGCGCGATCGGCTCGCGAAACGTCGGCGAGATCGTGTCGGCCGACTCGCTCTAGTCGGAGGATTCGCGAGGTGGGGAACGACGGCGGGACCGCCCCGGGGAATCGTCCCCGGGGCTCCGGCCTGATCTCCCGAGACTTCCCCGCGACGACCCCACTCCACCCGACACTCGTCACCTCCTCGCCCACCGGACTCCCGGGCTTGCCTCTGGAAGTCCGAACCGCTCGGAGACTTCGCTGGGCCGGGTCGTGACTCTGCTCCAATGAGGACGCGGGATTAGAACGTTTCAACGATCACGGTCGGGTCTCTCGGGTCCTGGATCTGGCCAGGACTCTCTTGGCGATCAAGAAAGAGCCGATTGACAAACCTGAGTCGTTCGGCTGTGGTACCACGTGCGGGGCTGGCGTCGAGCCGAGCTCCGGTCGCTTCCATCCGCCGCCGGGGCGTTTCATCCTGGTTCTCCGTTCACATTTCCGCTCGATTCGGGTTCTGAGAGACGGCGCGCCTTCGGTCGGCTCGATCGGCACGGACGGGAACCACCGACCGCTCGTTGCGACTCGCTTTATTCGCATACAGGCACACGTTCAAGGTGAGGGAGAAGTCAATCGATGAGAACGCGCACTTTTGATCAGACCGGAGTCGACCCTGGCGCGGGCCGGCGCGCGATTCAGAAGCGGGTGGGCGGGTTCACGCTGATCGAACTGCTGGTGGTGATCGCCATCATCGCGGTCCTGATCGCCCTGTTGTTACCGGCGGTTCAGGCGGCGCGCGAGGCTTCTCGACGAATCCATTGCGCGAACAATTTGAAGCAAATCGGCCTGGCCCTGCACAACTACCACAGCGCGAACGACTGTTTTCCCTCCGGGGGAAGTCTCTCGCGCAACGCCAACGGCTCGACGCGCAACAACGGCGACTTCAGCGCGCACGCCCGGCTGCTGGGCTATTCGGAACAACAGGCGATGTACAACACGATGAATTTCTCGCTGGCCTGCCTGAACGACGGTTACGGCACGCGGGCGAATTCGACGGCGACGATCTCGCGGCTCAGCCTGTTCTTGTGCCCGTCGAACCCCGAGCCGAACTGGCTGATGGCGGGAACCGCCCCCCTGCCCCAGTTCCGCGCGCCGGGGAACACCTATTTCGCCTCACTGGGCGCCAGCCTCGAGTTCGCCGCGAACCAGACCAACGGCCCGCCCAATGGAATGTTCATGTATCACAGCACGGGCCAGTCCCTCGGCCTGCGCGACACGACCGACGGCTCGAGCGCCACGATCGCCTTCGGCGAGTGGAAAACGGGCACCGGCAGCCTCTCGACCATCACGATCCCGACCGACGTCGTCTTCATGGGGACCTTTCCCCCAGGCGTGAC
>JBFWRA010000454.1:0-4829 GCA_050249155.1 Isosphaeraceae bacterium
GAGAGATTGTTCAGGTTGGTGAAGCTGGCGTTGGCGAACGACCTGAACCGGCTGTTGGTTGGGAAGGTCCCGCCGGGGTTGTCGTTGGCCCAGACGAAGTTGGTCGGATCCCAGCTTTCCACCGAGAAGAGTCGACGACGGCGGAGGGCGTCCTTGGCCAGCTCGAAGCTGATCGGCGCGAGCTGCCCGAGCCGGCTGGTCAGCGACTGGCCGTCGACGTCGTGGTAGCGGTAGAGCCATTCGAGGTCGGCGTTGCCGAAGGGGGCGTCCACCTTCGAGGGCTCGTAGAGGTTCATCTCGTCGGCCTCGTTGAGGCCGGAGCTGAGGAAGTACGTTCGCGAGTTGACGTCGTTGGTGATGGAGCTGGGGCCATTCGGCGTCGGTGCGAGCATGCCGCCGCTGTACGTCGGGACGGGATTTCCGGTGGCGTCGCGGTTCGTGGGGGAGCCCGCGGTGAAGAGCGGGTTGGTGAATCCCGCGGTGAGGGCGGGATTGCGGACCGATTCGTAGCCGTGGTACGGGTTGGTCCTGACGTCCGGCGTGACCCCGGTCCCCCCCATGCCGTCGGGGCGGACGACGTGCAAGAGGGCTTCATTGGGCAGGTTCACCGGGTCGATCAGCGGGTGGGACACCGCGCCGCCGATCGCGGCGGTGGGAGCGCCGGGGGGCCGGAAGTAGTTGAAGAACGAGACCCGGCCGTAGCGATCCGCGCCCCGGTTGGGCAGATTGGGGACGAACTGTGGGTTGACGGCATCCAACTGTCCGTTCCAGGTGAGGACCCGGCCGTTCCCATCGACGTCCACCGGCGTCACGAATCGACGCATCCGTTCAACGGCGTTGGACAGCGCGCCGGAGGGATCGTAACGGTCGGCGGGTCGGGTGAAGGTGGCGTTGTAGGGGGGGAGTTCGGGCGCCGGCGACTCGGAGTCGCCGGGGTAGGGCCAGGAATCGAACGTGTTCTTGTTATCGTCGAAGGCGTCGAACGCGATCGTCGGATCGATGACCGTCGCGTTGGTGACCGACATGCCCGCCCGAACCGCGTTGTTGAACGCGCCCTGGTACGGAAGCTGCTTCGGGACGCCGAATTCCTCTCCCCAGCGACCGGCGACGGGCGTGCCGTTGCGGTAGACCAGGTTGGGGTTGCCTCCACTGGCGACGTCCGGAGCGTCGCCAATGTTGTTGGGGAAGGTGTGGGCGGTGCCGTTGACCAGCACGAAATTCCGTTCACTGTTCGTCGGACCGGCCGGGAAGGTTCCCGTCAGCAGGTTGCGCAGTTGAGTCAGCGCGACGGAAACGTTCGCGTTGTCCATCTGCCAGTTGACGTTCGGATTCAACGGGTCGAAGCCGTTCTGGAGGGCGTAGCGGAGGTCGATCTCGCTGGGCGAGTTGCCCAGATGCTCCGCGTGGTCGAAGGCCGGCAACAGCCCGGTCACCGTCCGCGGCGGAGTGAGAAGGTCACGATCCGGGTTGAGCTTCTGAAGGTTCCCGGCGGTATTGAGCGGGAGCTTGCCATTCAGGCCGATCACCGTGAACGCGAACAGAGGCTTGTAAAGCTGGCCCAGGGGGTTCCGTCGCGCGGGGTAGCCCAGGTCGAGCCAGACCGCGTCGGTCTGACCGTCGCCGTCGTTGTCGACGTCGTAGGTGATCCGGCCGGTCGCGTCGGGAATCAGGTCGGGGAACGAGATCGGGGAGTGGCCGTCGATCCGCCTGGGACGGAGGATCTTCGACATCGACCGCGTCGCGGCCAGCCGGTTCAGCACCGTCGCGTTGGGGTTCCAGACGTTCGTCCAGTCCAGCGCCGAGAGGATGCCAGGCCGATGGAACGACGGAACCACCACTTTTCCATCGGCGCTCTGAATCGCGAGGAACCAGTTCTCAAGGTCGCAGGCGTCGTAATCCTCGTCCATGCCGCAGATCAGGTTCGGATCGCCGAAGCCGGGGTTGAAATTCGAGAGCGGGTCGTTGTTGTTGACGTTGTTGATATCCTGGGCGTTCGGATTGCCAGGGTTGCCCGGGGTCCCGACTTTCCTGACGATATCCCGAACGACGTTGTTGAAGAGGTTGCCGTTGAACCGGAAGTTCGCGAACTCGGTGAGCGGGTGACGAGGAAGGTTCGTGTCGGTGATATCGAGATTCGTGGGAGCCAAAAGCGTGTTCGAATAGCTCGCCATCCCGCCCACGCCGGGCCCGTTGAAGGCGCGGAGGAATCGGCCGTCGAGCAGGAAGGGGCGGTTCAGCGGAATCGGACGGGTGGGAACGGCGCTGGGCAGGACGCTGGTCCAGGGAAGCGGGCCGACCGCTTTCGCCTCGAAGTTGAGATACCCGGTCACGGCGGGGTCGGCCGGGGGACGTTTCAGCGGGTAACCCCCCGTCGACTGATCCATGTTGTTGTTCGGAACCGGGATGTACAGAATCCGATTGCCCGCGTTGCTGACGCCCTCGCCCACGACCTCGAAGCTTCGGCCCATCACGTGGTAGGGGCCGCCCGCGGAAACGAGGTCGGTGGTCTGGGGAAACCGGACGATCCAGCGACCGAAGCTGTAAGGCGCGTACCGCGCGTTGCTGGCGGAGATGTTCGTCTCACAGGCGTACGTCCCCATGTACGTCCCGCTCCCCTGGTAGGCGACGCCCGTGAACTGAAAGACGTCCCCGGTGTTCGGGTCGGGCAGAAGGGGACCGTTGGTCACCGCGTCGCTGCCGTACATGTCGCGGAGCAGGCTGTGGCCGCGGAGCACGGAGTCGGGCTTGGCGGTGTCGCCAATGAGCTGCGCCAGGGCGTAGTCCATCAGGTCGCCCTGTTCCGGAAACCAGCGCGACTCCGAGAACTTCCGGGCGTTGACCAGGGCCTGGCCGCTAAAGGTCGCGAACGTCACGCCGATCAGGGCGAGGAGTCCGAGCATTCCCAGCACCAGGACCAGGACGACGCCCCGCCGCCGGGCGCTCGATTGCATGTAACGGGCGAGCATGTGTGGTCCCCTCCCCTGCGAGAACCTCGGTCGAACGGGATCGACCATGTTTCTTCAAGACGCTTCGTGTCGATTTAATTCCCGAGGTGTCCGCGGTAGCGGACCAACCTGGTCTGGTGGGGTCCGCTACTGCGGACCAATCCCTTTGAAAACCTGGTCCGCGATCGCGGACCCTACAGTTTGTCGCTGAAGTCCTGACGAATCGTCAGCACTTTGAGATGTTCATTTCTTGGATCGACCACCCGAACCTGGATCTGGATGCCTCGCAGCGCCATCGGATAGGGCGGGGGGACCGACGGATAGATCGGCAGCGAATCCGGGTCGTTCTCGTCGATGCCGGTCTTGCCGAGGAACCGAGGGTCGTTCGGGTTGGTGACGATCCCGCTGACGGGGGGGTTGGTGTAGTCGGTCGACCAGGTGTCCCAGACCCTGCGGAGCCGGACGACCGAGGCGTTGTCATCCCCGATGTTGCGGTTGCGAAACGGGAACTGGTAGTCGGGCCGGTTGTCGACGACGCGTGGGGGGATGCGCCCCTCGTGCGCGAACGTGTCGTGGATCAGGTTGAACTGGTTCGCGCCCGAGATCGGCGGCCAGTTGTTCGTGTTGTAGGGGGGCCAGTAGAAGTTGTCGAAGATCACCCGGACGCCGCCAGCGTCCGTGCCGAGGTAGTCCGTCCGGTGTCCCAGAACGGGCGCTTCGGCGTTGGCCAGCGTCGCGGCCGGAATGTAACCCAGATACTTGCGTAGGTCGTTGCCCCATCCCAGGTCGACGTAGTCCCCAAAGGACGGGTCGTACGCCTTGACGTCGAAGCTCCGGACCCCGGTCAGAATGAGGTCGTCCTCCCAGGACTGGGACCAGAGGAAATTGGCGGGGAGATTGTTAGCGATCGTCGTGGCGAAGAACGGGGCTCCCAGACCATCGGTATTGGGTTGAGCGGCGACCCGGTACGCCGTATTCATGGGAGGGAGGAAAGGAACTCGGGTGAGTTCCGCGGCCGTGGGAATGATGGAGCTGATCGCGTCGCGGGGCTTCAGGCCGAAGGGCTGGCCTCCGTTCAGCAACACGTGAACAGGATCTTGCCAGTTCTGTCCCAGGGTCTCTCGCCAGGTGGGGAACCCCCACCAGGTCTGCCCGCTGCCCGCGGCGCTGCCCGCGAGCGTTGGGAGCGGGAGGCTGTCTCCCAGGTCGATGGGGTTGTGATTCAGTTGGTTCAGCGAGGCGAGGGTGAGCTGGTTGTTGACCGGGTCGGGACCATGAATCCAACCGAGGCCGGCGGAGGCCTGACCGATCACTGGCTTGGAGTACGCCCCTGGGAAGACGTAGGGAAACGCCATGAATTCGAACGCGGCGGCGGCGTTGTTGGTGATCGGGCGACTCGCGGGGATGTACTCGTTGACCAGCCGGGCGGGATACCCTGTCCTGCCCGTCGGCAAGGCGCCTCGGGCCGGGTTCAGGGCTCCATAGTGGAGTGACGGATAAAAATCGGGCACTCCGTCGCCGTTGGTGTCGTCGGGAGCGTGTTGCGGGTCGGTGTTCGCGTCGAAGTCCTGGTAAAACCGTGAGGAGGCATAGCGATTCTCACGGTTGGTGAGATCGCCAAGCGTATTCAGCTTGAAGTCGGTGACGTTCACCCCGGTCGAGCCCGGCCGAGAGGAGAGATCGTTCACGCCGAGCCAGCTCACGACGGGTCGATGGTTGGCCAGCGGAATCCCGGCTCCGCCGAACGCCGCTGGAATGACCAATGGGTTGGCCTGGATGAGCGCGGATTGATATTCTGGCGCGACCAGGAGCACGCGGCGATAAAGGTTGCCGTTGCGCAGGAAGTAAATCACCTCGGCGTACTGGCTCTGAATCGTGATCGGA
>JBFWRA010000455.1:0-4822 GCA_050249155.1 Isosphaeraceae bacterium
CCTGGAGCGGAACGTCGACCTTGACGCCCGCGGGGATGTAAACGAACGAGCCTCCCGACCAGACCGCGGTGTTCAGCGCGGCGAACTTGTTGTCGTGCGAGGGGATGATCGTGCCGAAGTATTGCCGGACGAGGTCCGGGTGCTCGCGAAGCGCGGTGTCGGTGTCGACGAAGATGACCCCCTTGCGCTGGAGGTCCTCGCGGAGGCTGTGGTAGACGACCTCCGATTCATATTGCGCTCCGACGCCCGCGAGGAATTTTCGCTCGGCCTCGGGAATTCCGAGCTTGTCGAAGGTGTTCTTGATCTCGGCCGGCACGTCGTCCCAGGACTTGCCCTGGCGGTCGGCCGCTTTCATGTAGTAGTGAATGTCGTTGAAATCGAGGTCGGAGAGCTCGCCCCCCCAGGTCGGGGTCGGCTTTTGCCAGAAGATTTCCAGCGCCTTCAGCCGGACGTCGCGCATCCAGCCGGGCTCGTTCTTCATCTCGGAGATTTGCTCGACGACCTCGCGGGTGAGGCCCTTGCCTGCCTTGAACGAGTAGTTGGAGTCCGAGTCTCGAAATCCGTACTTGTACTCGTCCTTGATCCCAGAGACCTGGTTGCTTAGATCGGTCGCCATCGTGGAGGCCCCTTCTCGGCGGTCGTGTGAATGATGCGGTTCGTTGGCGGGGACGAAGCGAACGGGGTCGGCACGGCGCGTTCAGAACGCGGATTGGCTGGCCGTCGCCTGCGACTCCAATTCCTCCTCGTCCTTGGCGGCCTCGGGGTACTTGTCGCGGACCCAGTCATAGCCCTGGCGCTCCAGAAGCTCGACCAGTTCCGGCCCGCCGCTCTCGACGATCCGTCCCCCGAAGAGGATGTGCACGAACCCCGGCTTGATGTAGTTCAGTATGCGTTGATAGTGCGTGATCACCAGGACGCCGGTGCCGACCTTGGCCGCGACCTTGTTGACCCCTTCGGAGACGATTCGCACCGCGTCGATGTCCAGGCCGCTGTCGGTCTCGTCGAGGATCGCGAAGGCGGGGCGGAGCATGGCCAGTTGCAGAACCTCGGCCCGCTTCTTCTCACCGCCGGAGAATCCCTCGTTGAGGTAGCGTCGGGCGAATTCCGGGTCCATGCCCAGTTCGTCCATCTGGGCCCGAAGTTCCTTGCGGAACTCACGCATGGAGACGAGGTCCTCCCCTTCCTTGCGGTCGGGGTTGCGGACGTTCGTCACGGCGTGGCGGAGGAAGTTGGCCACGGTCACGCCGGGGATCGCCGTCGGGTACTGAAAGGCGAGAAAGAGCCCCGCCTTGGCCCGATCGTCGGCGTCCAGCTCAAGCAGGTTCACGCCGTCGAGGGTGGCCGAGCCCTCGGTCACCTCGTAGTTGGGGTGACCCATCAGGGCGTAGCTCAGGGTGCTCTTGCCAGAGCCGTTCGGTCCCATCAGGGCGTGAACTTCCCCCTCCCGAATCGTGAGGTCGACTCCCTTGAGAATCTCCTTGCCGTCGATGGCGACGCGCAGGTTGTCAATCTTCAAAACCTTGCTCATCGATCTCCCGCCCTGGTGGAAAAGTCGAGTCAGCCCGGAAAGTCAGCCCGCCTTGGCGGGGCCTGGTCGGGGTGAAGGCGTTAACGGTTGAGGTTCAAAGTCACATGAGCGATGGCCGTCGAGCCGGCACTGGCTGAGCCGAAGCCCCAGCCCAATCACCTTCTCGAACATTTTCTTCTCCATCGCGCACACGGCGCGATCGACCTCGGCCAGTTCATGGTAGGGGCACGAATGCTGTTTCAGGATGGGTGGCGACGCGCCGACGCGGTCGGTGACCTCGGCCTCGATCCCGCGGTCGTGGAGGATGGTCCCCAGTTGCACGAGCCGCCCTTCCCACTCGTCGCCGGTCAGCTGGGAGCGATACAGCGCGGCGAGGCGTTCGGTGATCCTGGAAAAAAGCTGACGACGGAGCTTTCGGTCCTCGACCGTCCGCATCATCTCGCCCCAGAGCACCAACGCCAGGTCGGCGTAGTTCTGGCCCAGTCTTCGATGGGCCTCCTGACTGGCCAGGTAGACGTGGTGCGGGCGTCCTCGACTTCCGCGCTCGGCTTTTCGCTCCACCATTCCCGAGCCGACCAGCCGGGTCAATCGGTTGCGGACGGCGGTCGGGGTGACCGAGAGCTTGCGCGCCATGTCCACCACGGTCAGCGGGCCGTGCCGGCGAATGAGATCCAGAAGTGAGCGATCCGAGGTTTCATCCATGACCGTCTCGCGGTCGAGGATCGTCGATTGCCGTCCGGAAGAACCACTCTCCCTGGCACCTTACGTTGGGGATTTTAGAGAGATCCCCATCGATCGTCCATGAGCCACCGGCCCTTTTTCGCTTTTTTGACAAAATGAATTGCGAAAAATCGGCTCCGCGCGCGAAAAAACGCCCGCCACGACTGGGGTCGTGGCGGGCGTCGCGGGATCGTCAGGCGCGCGATCACTTCAGGCCGACGCCGCCAAGGTGCTTGGCCTTGCTCGGGTTGCGGCCCGGACGCTTCGGCCTGCGTCCCTTGGCGACGGGAGACGAATCGGCCTTCTTACGCCACTTGTGCCCCTTGCGGTGGCGGGTTTTGACTTTCATGCGAACCTCATCAGCGCGAGTGAGTGTCGATTTTCCAGTCGAATCTTGTGATATAGTGGCCAGTCCTCCCTCCTGGAATCAAGCGGAGTTCGCGAGGTTTTCCTGTCCAGGTTGGCCGAGCCCCGTCAGATCCAACGCTCAGGGGCGCGTGACGTCCATGCCCAGGCCCCACTTCTCCCGGCCACACGATTCAGGATCTGGTGAAACGCGAGGCGCGGGCGTGCCGAACCGGCGCGAACCGACCCCCGGCCTTCGGAGAAAAGGCCGGGGGTCCTCTTGTTTTGGGATCGACCGTCGCTTAAGTTTCAGGGATGAGCTTCGAAGTCGAACAAAAATTCCGGACCGGAAGCCATGACGAGGTGGCCGAGCGTCTTCGAACGCTGGGCGCGGTCGTCGGCCCTCTTCTGGAACAAGAGGATGCTTACATCAATCATCCCTCGCGCGACTTCGCGACGACGGGGGAGGCCCTGCGGTTGCGAAGGTCGGGCGAGAAGAACGTCGTGACCTACAAGGGGCCGAAGCTCGGCGGTCCGACCAAGACCCGAAAAGAGCTGGAAGTGGCGTTCGAGCCAGGGCTGGAAGGCTATCGGGCGATGCTGGGCGTCTTCGAGAGCCTGGGGTTTCGCCCCGTCGCCGTGGTGAGGAAGTCGCGCGTGCCCTACCGGCTCCAACGTGACGGTCGAGAACTGGAAGTCACGCTCGACACCGTGGCGGGCCTCGGGACGTTCGTGGAGGTCGAGGCGATGGCCGAGAGCCCTGAATCGCTCGCCAGCGCCCAGCGCGCGGTGGTGGCGCTGGCCGGGGAACTCGGGCTGTCCGCGGCCGAGCCCCGATCCTACCTTCGCATGAAGCTCGAAGCGCTGGCGGCGTCGGCCGACGATTGACGCCCCCGACCGAGTTTCGCGATCCGTCCACGGCCATTCCTCGTTTTAAAATGGGTCAGTTGGCCGGCTGGGTGCCACGGGTTCGTCCGCGAACCCGTGTCCGCGGCCAAAGCTTGGGCGCACAGGTTCGCGGAGGAACCTGTGGCACCCATCAACGAGGTTGAATGTCGCCCATTCTGAGCCAAGGAACGGCCCTGGTGATCCGTCTGGCCAGACTTCCCCGTTTCTGGTAGGACTTCCCGCGAACCCGGGAACGGCGCGGACGGCCTCCCGGCGGACCTCTCATGTCATGGCCTTCGCGCGCCCTCATCTCCGTACCCACCGCGACGCGAATCGCCCCAAGCCGTCCGATCGAAGGAGTCTTGCGCGATGGACCGCCGCCGCTACGTTCCTTCCGCCGAATTCATGGAAGGCCGGTTACTTTTGAGCACGGTCACCGCCGCGGGGCGACCCGCCGCGTCGGTCGCTCCCCAATCCGTCGCCGCGGCCTCCCTCTCCTTTTCGAACGCGGGGTCGAACCTGCCGGAGAGTTACTCGCAGAAACTGAAACGCATCGAGAATCTGCCTTATTTTCTCGAACAGTTGCAGCCAGGACGGTACCTGCCCGCCGAGACGATTCGGAGCATTCAGGACGATCTGCTCGCGCTGACCGCGAAGCTTCACGGTCCCCCGGCGGAACGAATCGATCACTTCAACGTCCAGCTTCGCGAGACCCTGGCGTCGGCCAGTCTGAGCGCCCAGAACGCGCACGCCTTGAACGTGGCTTTTGGTCAGGTGCTCGAGGGCGCGGGTGTCACTTCGGCTCTCCTGGCCCGGTTCAAGGCGGACATGAATCAGCTCGCCCTGGTGGATTCGCAGAGTCCCAACCCCACCTACCTGGCCTCGAACGATTACGCGGTGATTCTGCAGACCGCTCTGGCGGTCGGTCGACCGATCGTGACGCCTCGCGCTCCCCGGCTCTCGCCGACGGACGGACAGAGCGTCGGCAACGGCGCGGGGGGCGTCTCGACCGACCCGACACCCACTCTGGTGGGGTCCTATGAGGCGGGAGCGTCCGATGGCGGGACGACCCGGATCGAGATCCTCGACGGCGACGGCGAGGTTCTGGGGAGCGGGCCGGTCGGTTCGGACGGGCGGTACTCCGTGACGCTCGAACGGCACCTGGGAGTCGGTCAGCACACCCTCAACGCGCGCGCGGTCGACGTCGTGGGAAATCAGAGTAAACTGAGTCCCGGCTTGATCCTGCGCGTCGTCAGCCGGCCCGCGCGTCCTGTCGCCGCGGCGCAGTTCCTGGCGCACCCTGGTGGACCCTTGAGGCTTCGCTAACCGGGCTTCCGCCCC
>JBFWRA010000456.1:0-4818 GCA_050249155.1 Isosphaeraceae bacterium
GAGGAGATCGACTTCAACGGCATGGGCAAGCTCCTGGCCGTCACGTCCAACAACGAGGTCAACTCGCTGGCCTGCCTGCGCTACGCCGAGGAATTCGGCCGGCAAGAGGTCTACCAACTCCCCTTCTCCGCCGCCAAGGAAGGGCGCCACGAGGTCGTGCCGCTGGACCACCGGGGGAGACTGCTCTTCGACCCTCGGCTGACCTTCGCACCCCTGACCGAGATGATGAGCGGCCAGCCCCGGGTGAAGAAAACACGGCTGACCCGGGAGTTCGACTACGCCGATTTCCGGGCCGAGCACGGAGAAGCCGCCTTTCCCCTGTTCGTGCTCAAGCCCAACGGCGCCGTGCTGGTCTGCACGGTCAACGGGATCCCCGACCCCAGGCCGGGTGACCTGATCCTCAGCATCGTCCGCGGCGCGATCGACGAGCCGGCCTCGACCTCGACTCCAACCCCGCCCTCGCCCTCTCCCTCGCCTCCCCTCAACCCAGGCCAACCCGAGGGATCGCTGGCGGGGACTTCCGGCGAGCGCTAGGGTTCTGGTCGGAAGCCTCGATCGCGAGGTCGGAACGCAACGCTGGTCTCTCCCGAAGGAAGGAGTCTCCCCGCGATGTCACTCGACGCGCGTCTCGCGCCGGCCGAGGAGGTCCTGCCTCTCCGCGACCTCCACCGTCGCGAGATGAACTGCCAGATCGTCCTGGATTCCTGGCTAGGCCGGGGCTGGGCCGATTCGTACCTCCTGTTCCGGAACGATCGGGTCGTGGGATACGGCCTGGTGGGGGGCGTCCGGAACGCCCCGAAAGACGTGATCATCGAGTTCCACGTGTCGCCAGATTTTCGGGCCGACGCCCTGCCCCTCTTCCGCCGCCTGGCGACGGTCAGCCATGCCCGGAGTATCGAGGCCCAGACCAACGACCTTCCGCTGAGCCTGTGCTTGTGGGATTGCGCCCGGGAGATCGAGAGTGACACGATCCTCTTCCACGACGCGGTCACGACCCATCTCGTCCTCCCCGAGGCCCGCGTTCGGAAGGTTCGGGAGTCCGATCGGGAAGCGATCCGACTCCGGGACCTCGACCCCGACGCGGGCTGGTTGGTCGAGCGGGACGGCCAGCCGCTCGCGACCGGGGGCGTTCTGTTTCATTACAACGTGCCCTACGGCGACGTTCACATGGCCGTGGCCGAGCCGTTCCGCCGGCAAGGGATCGGAAGCTTCCTCGTCCAGGAACTGAAGCGGAACTGCTACGAACTGGGCCGAATCCCCGCCGCGCGTTGCAAGGTCGCCAACGTGGGGTCTCGGGCGACTCTGCAGAAGGCGGGGATGCTCCCCTGCGCCCGCGTGCTGACGGGTCGGCTCGATCCGGTCCCCTCGGACCTTCACGTCGGCGTCGATTCGAACGACTGAGCTGGGCCGGAGGGAATCCGATTCTCGACACCTTGCACGTCGCCGACGCCCGCTGGTAGAGTGTTCTTTCATCTCTTCCTCTCGCCTCGATCCAACGTTTCAACCCAGTATTTCTTGATGGGAGGGTCGCCCACGCCGATCTCGTATCGACGTGCGCGCCGCCGCTCCCACGCCCTCATGAGAGGAGTCGTCTCAACATGCGTCGTCGCGCGTTCACGTTGATTGAATTACTCGTCGTCATCGCGATCATCGCGGTCCTGATCGCCCTGTTGCTCCCCGCGGTGCAGAGCGCCCGTGAAGCCGCCCGTCGGCTGCAATGCACCAACAACCTGAAGCAACTCGGCCTGGCCCTGCACAATTACCACGACGTCAACGGCACGTTTCCGATGGGTGCCAGCCTGGGCCTGCGCAACCCGGGCCAGTACCAGGCCAAGCAAAACCTGAGCACCCACGTCGCGATCCTGCCGTTCATCGGCGAGACCCCGATCTACAACTCGTTCAACTTCGCCTTTGGTTGCGAGGACGCCACCGGGACGATGGCCTACCAGGTCCAGCAGACGGCGCAAACGGCCCAGGTCAAGGCGTTTCTCTGCCCGTCCGACCCGTTCTCCGGCAAGAACAACAACAACAACACGCGAAACACCAATAATTACTACGCCTGCATCGGCACCACGACCTATTACGCGGTCGTCGGCAGCACGAGCATCGCCACGCTGGCCAACACCGAGGCTTCGGGGCTTTTCGCATTCCAGCGGTCCTACAACATCTCGAGCGTGACCGACGGAACCTCGAACACCTGCGCGTTTTCCGAAGCCGTCGTGGGCAACACCGTGCAGAACAAGCGGCAGCGAAACATCGGGATCAACTCGGTGACGGGCTTTCCCACAGCGGCCTTGCTCTTTGACGCGTCGAGCAACCCGGCGCTGCTGATCCAGGCGATCAAGAGCTGCACGCGGGCCTGGGAAACCGGCAGCCACAACGTCGACACTCAGCGCGGCCAGAACTGGGCGCACGGGGCGATGGCCTTCACCATGTTCAACACCCTGGTTCCGCCCAACAACACCCAGGACCAGTGGACCCACTGCTCCAACACCGGCTCGGGCTCGCTCAGCGCCTTCAGCAACGCCGATAGCTGGCACCCCGGCGGCGTCAACATGATGATGGGGGACGGCAGCGTCCGGTTCCTCAAGGAAACGACCAATCAGCGCGTCTGGTGGGCCGTCGGCACCAAGGCCGGTGGCGAGATCCTGAGCGCCGACTCGTACTGACGCCGGTCCACGTCGAACGCCCGGCGGTGGGAGGAACCCTTCCCGGGCGTTCGGCCGTGGATCCTCGCCTCAGCGCGTCTCCTGGCGGATTACCGACTGGGTCGAGGGGCGGTCGCGCCGGGCGGGCCGGTTCGCCTCTCCGCCAGGGTGGGTCTTGACCCCAGGCGCGGGCGAATTCCGCCGTTGCCGAGGGCCGTGCAACCATCGACCGATCGCGGTGTGTCGGACGAAGACCTGATAGGTCGCCAGGGTCCAGGCCCCCGTGACGGCGACCACCACCACGAACTTCAACCCCTGGGGCCAGGGCATCGGCAAGAGGTGGACCTCCAGCAGCCCCAGGATCGGCATGTGGCACCAGTAGACCCAGTACGAGGCATCCGCCAGGTAGCGCGCCCTGGCTGATTCTCGCGTCGCGTAACGCTGCGCGACGCCCAGCAACGCGTAGACGCTCGTCCAGCACGTCAACGCGCCAAGAAACGAGGACGTGATGATTTGGCCATTCGTCGCCGGCGTTCCGGGGAGTTCCACCATCAGGTGGGCGAATCGTCCCGCGAACGCGAGCAACGAAACCCCCAGGTAGGTCCAGGCCCAGGGTCGAAGGCGGTCCAGGTCCCCTCGGATTCGGTGCAAGGCGACGCCGAACGCGAAGAAGAGGCCGTAGTAGAGAAACCGCGACGGTTCGGGCAGGAACGCGTTCCGCCGATTCAGGAGCGCGTCGATCCCGTTGGGCTCGTGGGTGAGCCAGAGGATCAGGGCCGTCGGCAGGGTGAGCGCCAGCGGAGCGAGCGGCGAGAGCAGCGCCCGGCCCCACCTCGGCGTGGGCTCGTCCGCCTGTGGCCTGGGACGATGACGGGTGAGGTGTCGGCACGCCGCGTAGATCGCGAGGTAGCCCAGCGCGTACACGAGAAACCAGAGGTGTCCGGTGCCGAGCCGGTTCGATCGCAGTTCCGGGTCGGAGAAGACCAGTCGCAGGAATTGCCGGTCCGAACAGCGTCCCGAGCGGAACCAGCCGTAGGCCCAGACCCAGAGCGACAGCGGCAGGACCGTGAGCAGCCCGACCAGCAGCGGCGTGAGAATGCGCCTGGCCCGGTCCTTGAGGAAGCCCGTCGGTCCCTTGGCGTCGTGAATCAGGACCGCGAAGAAGCCGCTGAGCGCGAAAAAGAGAGGGACGGCGACACGCGTCCAGTGAAAGAGGACGTCGAAGACCAGCCAGTCCGACGGGTCGTGAACCAGCCAGAGAAGGCCCGGAATCCGGTGGTGGATGTAGGCGAGCGATCCGTGGGAGATGAGGACCGAGGCCATCGCGGCGGCGCGAAGCGTGTCCAGGGCGTGCCACCTGGGTTCCCTGGCGCGCCCGGGCGTGACGCCCGCCAAGGGGGCGGAGGCTTCAGGCGTCGTCATCGTCGGGGCCTCTCGGGGGTGGCGTCCCCTGGTCCTGGTCCTTGGCTCGGGGTTGGGCACGGGCCGGTCATTCGGCGTAATTCGCCGCGACGGCCACCGGGACGTTGGGGCGCAGGATGCCCACCGGCCGGCTCCGCGAGGTGGCGACGGCGGGGCGCGGCGTACGCGGTCGCGGCGCGAGCGAGCGCTCCGGTTCCACCGAGAATCGCCCGAGCGAGGGCCAGAACATCCCCGCGCGCTTGGAGTACGCCTCGTAATCGTTCGCCAGGTGGGAATCCAACAACCGGCGCTCTTCCCGAGTCGCGGCGAGGTAATAGACCGCCAGGCAGATCGCGAGCGAACCAAGCAGCCAGGTCTGATTCGTCACCACGACGCCGGCCGTCCAGGCCACCAGGTACGACGTGTAGAACGGATGGCGGACCCAGCCGTAAGGACCGGTGGTCAGCAGCCCCATCGTCGGCTCGTCCGATCCCGCGAAGAACAGCGCCAGGGAATGCCGACGCGCCGCGATCACCGAGGACCAGAACAGCGTCAGGCTAAACTGGAAGAGAAACAGCGCGACCAAGAAATGCCAGATCGTGCCATGATTCTTGTAAATGATGGCCGCCCCGTGGAGGATCCCGGTGGCGTACATGGTGGCCAGTACCCAGCGTTGGCACGAGTTCAGCGGGCCGGTCCTTCGGAAGAACCGCCTCGCCGCCCAGCCGAAACTCAGGTAGCAACAGAGGCCCAGAAAAAGCGCCGCGTA
>JBFWRA010000457.1:0-4818 GCA_050249155.1 Isosphaeraceae bacterium
TACAGAAACCAGGGGGACGGCACGTTCGTCGACGTGACCGAGCCGTGGGGGCTGGGTGGGTCTCGGGACTGGCCAACCTCGGCGGCCTTCGCGGACCTCGACGGCGACGGCGATCTCGACCTTTACGTCTGCCACTACATCACCTGGGACGCCGACGATCCCAGGCTCTGCGGGACCGAGACGGGGGGCCCCGCCATGTACTGCGCCCCGCACCTGCTGCCGCACGCCACCGACCGGGTCTATCGCAACGAGGGCGGGAAGTATGTGGACGTCTCGGAGGAATCGGGCATTCGCGCCGCGGACGTCGACGGCAGGGGACTCGGGGTGGTCGCCGCGGACTTCGACGATGACGGGAAGATCGACCTCTTCGTGGCCAACGACGGCACCGCGAACTTCCTGTTCCGCAACCTCGGGGGGTTTCGATTCGAGGAGGTGGGACTGGTCTCGGGCGTGGCCGCGAACGGGGAAGGGGGGTACCAGGCGGGAATGGGCGTCGGCTGCGGGGACCTCGACGGCGACGGGCGGATCGACCTGACCGTGACCAATTTCTACGGGGAATCGACCAGCTTTTTTCGGTCGCTGGGCCCCGGCCTGTTCGCCGACCAGACCGCCAGGGTCGGCCTGCGCGAGCCAAGTCGCTACCGGCTTGGGTTCGGAACGGTCCTGGCGGACCTTAACAATGACGGATATCTGGATATCAGTTCGGCGAACGGGCACGTCAACGACTCTCGCCCGATCATCCCCTACGCGATGCCCGCGCAGCTCTTGCTGGGAAGCGCGGACGGAGGGTTGACCGACGTGACCGACCAGGCCGGTCCGCCCTGGCTCATCCCTCGAGTCGGCAGGGGACTGGCGTGTGGCGACGTCGACAACGACGGCAAGCTCGACCTGGCGATCGTCGATCAGGACGGCCCTTTCGCCCTCTTTCGAAACCAGAGCGAAGGGGGGCACTTCGTGACCTTCGGCCTGGAGGGCTCGGCCTCGAACCGCGACGCCGTCGGGGCGGTCCTGGACGTTCGGGCGGGACCGCGACGTCGAGTCGCGACGAGGTTTGGCGGTGGCAGTTACCAGTCCTCGGGTGATCCGAGGGTGCACGTCGGCCTGGGAACGATCGAGAGGGTCGACGAGGTGACCGTGCGCTGGCCCTCCGGTCGGATCGATCGATACCAGGATCTTCCCGCCGACACCGGGTATCGTCTTCGCGAGGGTTCGGAACGCGCCGAGACGCTGCGGGGGTTCGATTGATGGCCAGGGGATGGCGGAGAGCGAGCCGAGTCGTGGTGGCGATCCTGGCGTTGGCGGTCGTCGCCGCCGGACTCCGGGCCTGGCGACACGACGCCGCGTTCCGTCTGGCCAAGGCCGACCTTGAGGCCAGGCGGTTCCGCGAGGCGCTCCCAGCCCTTGAGGCGCTCGACGCCTCTCGGCCGGTCTGGGTGTTCGACGCGCCCGGAGCGTTCGAGTTCGCGCTGGGGCACGCGCGCTGGATGGCCAACCGTCGAGAGGCCGCGATCAAGGCCCTGGCGCGAGTGCCCGAGGATTCCCCCAACGCCACCCGCGCTGACGTGCTGTTGGCCGAATTCGACCTGGAGCGCGGGCGCTGGCGCGCGGCCGAGGATCGGCTCGTTCGCGCCCTGGCTCGCGGCGGGGAAGGGCTGCTGGACGTCCGCTCGCAGCTCGACAAACTCTACCGTATGCAAGTTCGGTTCGACGACGCCGCCCAGGTGCTCCGCGACGGCTGGAGAGATTCCAACGACCCGGTCAAAACCCTCAAAGCGCTCTGGACGACGGACCGGGGCACCCCTCCTTATGACGCGATCGGCCAGGCCATCGAGACCGCCGCGGCGCTCGAACCCGAGGACGACCGGGTCTGGCTGGCCCGCGCCCGACTCGCGACGCAAACCGGCGGACTCGACGAGGCGCGCGCCTGGCTGTCGAAGTGCGAGGCGAGGCGCTTCGACGAGGCGGTGGCCCGCGCCTGGCTCGACTGGGCGAAGGCCGCCGACCGGCCCGACGAGGTCGTCCGCGCCCTTCGCGCCCTCGAAACGGAGCGCCTCACCACGCGGGAACGTCACGCCTGGCGCGCCTGGTTCGCGAGGAGAAAAGGGGACGCGGACGCCGAGCGCTCGGCGCTGGCGTCACTCCTCGACCTCGAACCCAGAAACCCCAGGTGGCTCAATCGCGGGGCGGAACTGGCGATCGAGGCCGGGGATCTGGACGCCGCCACGGCGCTGCGTCTCAGGAAGGCGCGGGTGGACGAGGCGATCGACGCGTACTCGCGAACGATGGCCAGCGGTCGGACGCTCTCGACGGCGTCGGAACGAATCGAGGCGGGCCGTCTGGCCGAGTTGGCGGGTCGACGGCCTGACGCCCTGGCCTGGTACGCGCTGGCGCTTCTGATCGATCCCAACGACGACCAGGCCAGGCGGGCGCTCGCCGAACTCAACGCGGACGAAACCCGGCTCCGGGTCGAGCGAACCGACGACGTCCCCCCCTGGATTCGCTCCGACGCGAAGGTCGCGGCGAACGGCGCGCCCCCGCCCGCGAAAATCCAGTTCCAGGACGCGGCCCGCGACTCCGGGCTCTCGCACGTGTTCCGCAACGGCGAAACCGCGATTCGACAGATGCCCGTGGCCCTGGGTGGCGGCGTTGGCCTCATCGATTATGATCGCGATGGATTCCTTGACGTTTACGCCATTCAGGGCGGTCCCTTTCCTCCCGAGCCAGGGGCGAAGAGCGCGGGGGATCGGCTCTTTCGGAATCAAGGAAACGGCACCTTCGTCGACGTGACCGAACGCGCCGGCCTGCCGCCGACCTCGCGAGGCTACGGCCAGGGAGTTTCCGTCGGAGACGTGGACGGCGACGGCGATCCCGACCTTTTCGTCACTCGCTGGCGTTCCTACGCGTTGTATTTGAACCGCGGAGACGGCACGTTTGAGGACGTGACCGAGTCCTGGGATCTGGGGGGCGATCGAGACTGGCCGACGTCCTCGGCGCTGGCGGACTTCGATCGCGACGGAGACCTGGACCTTTACGTTTGTCATTACGTTGTGTGGGACGAGGTCGACCCTCGGCTTTGCCGCGACGCCAGCACCGGGGCGTACATGTCATGCGACCCCACGACCTGCGCCCCCAGGCCCGACCACGTTTTCCGGAACGACGGAGGACGGTTCGTGGACGTCTCCGAAGAAGCCGGCATTCACGCCGTGGACGCGCATGGCCGAGGACTCGGCGTGGTCGCGTCGGACTTCGACGGCGACGGCGAAATCGACCTGTTCATCGCCAACGACAAGTCGGCGAACTTCTTGTTCCGAAACCTCGGTGGCTTCCGTTTCGAGGAGGTCGCCCACGCCCGCGGAGCGGCGGGCAACGCGCAGGGTGGTTATCAGGCCGGCATGGGAATCGCTAGCGCCGACCTCGACGGCGACGGCCTTCCCGACGTCGCGGTCACGAACTACTACGGAGAGTCGACGAGCTTTTATCGCAACCTCGGCGACGGGTCGTTCACCGATCAGACCACCGCCAGCGGATTGGGAGCGGCTAGCAGGCTCCGGCTGGGATTCGGGATCGCGATCCTCGACGTCGACGACGACGGCCTTCCCGACCTGCTCACGGCCAACGGCCACACCGACGACCTGGGCGACGCTCCCTATCGAATGCCCGCTCAACTCTTACGAAACGTCGGGAAAGGCCGACTGATCGACGTGACCCTCGGCGCCGGTGAGGCGTTGAACTCGCCAAGACTCGGCCGAGGGCTCGCCGCGGGGGACCTGGACAATGACGGTCGGGTGGACGCCCTGCTGGTCGACCAGAACGCGCCGATGGTGTACCTTCGAAACCAAACCAGTTCCGCCGGGCGCTGGGTGTCGTTTCGACTCGAAGGGCGGGAGTCCAACCGTGACGGAGTCGGAACGGTGATCGCGATCGACGCGGGAGGGCGTCGACAGGTGGCGCGACGGTCCGGTGGAGGGAGTTACCTTTCGGCGGGTGATCCTCGAATCCACTTCGGGTTGGGTCCGATCGATCGCGTCGAATCCGTGGAAGTTCGTTGGCCCTCGGGCCGGGTCGACCACTTCCGCGACCTGGAAGCGGGGCATGTGTATCATCTGATCGAAGGGGCGGACGAACTCGGAAACGATCTCGCCTCTCCTTGAATCCAACGGAATCCAACGCGGGGGAAACGACGATGCGGCGAACGGGATTCAGCGGCGACTGGCGGATTCACCTCGTGGGACTCGCCGTCGCCCTGGCGGGTTGTGGTGAGGGGGGAACCACCAGCGCGACGGCTCCCGCGGGCCCCGTCAAAACGGCGGTGCTGAAAGGAACCCCCAAGATCGCCTTGATCCGCCTGAACGACCCGACCACCCCGGCGGAGCCCGAACTCAAGGACGTCAAACGAGGACTCAGCCAGTCGGGCATCTCTCTTTCGGACGTGACCTTCGTCGAGTACGACGCCAAGGGAGATCACGCCGCCCTCCCCAGCCTGATCGACGCGGCGCTGGCGGAGGGAGTCGACCTGTTGATGCCCCTGGGTGGCGAGGCCACCCTGGCCGTCGCGGCCAAGGCCCCCAAGGTCCCCGTGGTCTACGCGATGGCGGGCGAACCCATGCGGCTCGGGCTCGCCAAGGGGAACTCGGATCATGATCCGAACATGACGGGAGTCTACTCCCCCTGTCGGCTCAGCCTGCTGGTGCCGATCGCCCGCGGAAGCCTGCCCAAGGCGAAGACGTTCGGGATTCTCTTCAATCCCGACGACCCCCTGTCCGTGGCCCACAAGGACGCGCTTCTGGTGGACGGCTGGGAGAACGTCGAGGCCGTGAC
>JBFWRA010000458.1:0-4813 GCA_050249155.1 Isosphaeraceae bacterium
TGTTTCAGGTCGCGAAACCCGTCCTCTTGGGGGAACCGCGCGCAGAACAACTCCACCAGAGCCAGGCCGCTCAAGCCCACCACCGAACTCACCACCGTGAACCGCTTCTTATAGCCCTCGACACAGGCCACCACCGCCTTGACCGCCACGTCATGGCCCAGCACCCGCCAGAGGCAGACCACCTCCTTCCAGCGGACCGTACGCCTCCGGCCGTAAAGATACGCCTGGCCCTGGCGCCAATCCCCCGGCCAACGGCCCCCTTGACTCGGCGGCGACAGCTTGCGGCCCCACTTCGCCGGCCGACCACGCCGGCCCTTGGGTCGCTCTGGCGGCGCGGCGTGCAACCGGGCGTCGCGACGCAGTCGGGTCAGGAATTCGATCCGAGGCGAGCCGTCCTGGGGCGCGACCAGTTCCCGAACCACGCTCCCCAGGGCGTAGCCGCCGTCGAAGACGCCCAGGTGGGGGCCGTCGGCCAGTTTGGCCTGCTCGCGGAGCAAGCCGACGGCCAGTTCGCATTTGGTCCGGAACGCGACCCGGGGCCCGGCGTGACCGTCCTGAAATGGGAGTTGCTTCTTGCGGAAGTACAACGCACCGGAGACCGGCAAGTACCAGGCGGGCTTGCCGTCGTTTTCGAGCAGGGCCCCGAGGCAGACCCAGTTGTGGGCGCGCACGGTGGTGGCGCGGTTGGGGCATCGGGCGGTGTGCTCGTGGAAGGTGCAGGTTCCCCAGACATGTTCACCGGATCGGTGAACCTTGGTGTCATCGACGGCCCAGGCCCGAAAGCCATGCCAGGCGCTTCCCGGGGCCTTGGCGACGAGGTCGGCGAGCACCTTGGTGAGGCCTTCGGGCCTGAAGGCGCCGTACTCGACGAAGCGTTCCAGGGCGTTCCAGTCAGCGGTCCGTTCGACCGCGACGACCGACTGGGTGACGGTATGCTCCTCGACGTTGAGGACCAACGCCGTGACCCACTCGACGAACCGACGATGGCCGGGTCGCGTGAAGGCCGACGCGAAGGGAGCGAGGAGGGCTTGCCAGAGCGTCCAGAGGAACGTAGCCTGCCGCATGGGGCGTCTCCCGGCGCGGGTTCGATGGATAAGTATGCACCCATCAAGTTCCGCCCGGGAGACGCCCTCTTCAATACGATACGTCCGTCAACGTCGATGGCCCGAAATCGTGGAAACTACTGTTTAGAAGCGTTCCGCCCGCTCGTCCTCGATGACGGCGCGGGCCATTGAATCCTTGATGCTCGCCGTGTCGGCCCGCACCTCCTCGAGCGTGATGCGATCGTCAGCCTCTCGCTGACAGTAAGCTACCGCGTCGTGGTCGAGCAGGTAGTCGGGTATGCCGACTTCCTCCGACGCGGTGAGAGCGTCGAGCACGGTGACGCGGACGCGATGGCCGGCAAGTTCAGACGTCCTGCGTGCCACTTCCTCCCAAGTTCCTTCGATGATTTTCTGTTCCACGGCCGCCCCTCCTCGGATTTAACGCTCCCGATTATCATACCACAATCCGCTCTCACGCCTCAGTCGCGTCTTTGATCCGGCACGATGATGTCCCAGCCGTAGTGGAAGGTTGAAAAGATCGGTGGCGGCTCCGGCGCTCGATGATGCCGTATCATCGGGACGTCGCGAGGGAAAATGGTGTCAGTTTGCTCTGTAGAAAACCTCTGGATGCGTGCTAAATCAGCACGTTGTGGGTCAGGGCCAGCAGCCGCGGGTCGCGGCCCCGGCCGGGGTCGCTCCGACTCCAAGTCGTCCAGCCCATGCGGCGCTTGACCATGCTCATCACCGTCTCGACCTGCCACCTCTGGCCGTACGCCTCCCTGTCGAAGGACTCGGCCATCTCCCGGCGGTACCGGCCCGTCGGCGGCTTGCCGTCCTTCGGCGGGCGGCCCTTCGTCGCCGGCACCAGCGTCCCCACGCCGAGCGACTCGCGGGCGTGGCGGTGGTTCGACTCGCTGTCGTGGCCCGCGTCGGCCAGGACGCGCTCGAACTTCCGCCGGCCGCGGGCCGCGTCGACCAGCCCCACGAACTCGGTCACGTCGGGGCCCGGGCCGGTCCCCACGCACAGGGCCAGGACCTCGTGCGTGACCACGTCGCAGGCCAGGGAGAGCTTCGAGTACGCGTGGTAGGCCGTGCGCGCCCCCGCGGCCCCGGTCTCGCGGCGGCGGCGGGTGAAGTACTCGCTGGCGTGACTGGTGGTCAGCCCGGTGGAGTCGACGGCGACCTCGGGCGTCGATGGCGGCCCCCCGGCCGTCGTGGCGTCGAGGAGCTTGGCGACGTCGGCGTCCCCGAGCATCCGGGCCGCGGCCTTCTGGAAGGTGGTGTGGTGGGGGGCGACCCGCGGGCCGATGGCCTCGCGGAGCGCGGGGGCGTCGGCCAGGAGGCCGCGAAGGCCGCGGTAGTCGAGCTTGAGCATCGCCTTGAGGGCCAGGCAGGCGAAGAGCTGGTGCTGGGTGAACTTCTTGGGGCCGCAGGCGTGACGGTAGGGGGCAACGCCTCCAGCGCGACGCGGTGGGCGGCGGTCAGGACCGCCCTGGGGGACTTGCTCGTGCGGCTCATAAGCCCCATCCTAACCGACACAAGCGGCAAATCGCCAGGGTTTTCTACAGAGCAGTGTCAGTTCTTTTTTCTTGAAGGCCGCGCGACCCGTCGATGAACAAATGAACTGACACCATTTCCATTTGTATATGAACAAATGAACTGATACCATTTCCATTTTTCCGACACCATTTTTCCCCAGGAGCCGATTCTATGGGAGAGCGGGCTGATGGGTCTCTAGGCGACTCTAGCGATGGACACAGGCCCGAGGGCGATTCGTCGGGTCTTCCTAACGTGTTTGCTAATTTTCATAATGCAGATCCGTTAGGCCGAGTACGGCTGAATACAAATGGTGCAATCGAAGACTTTGAATCCTTAGGAATCGATCCACATCCGGACTTGATGATTCTGTTGTATGATGGTGAACAGTTTTCTGCCAAAGGGAGGGTATTATGGGACGACACAGAAGGATGGGTCGCAGAGATTGATTGGTCCAAGCTCTAAATGAAGGGCGAAAACGGGGACGAAGGGCGAAAACGGGGACGCGGCTAGTTTTTCGAGAAGGGGGCGAAAACGGGGACGCGGCTAGTTTTTCGAGCGGGAACAGCCCGACCAACACCATCCGCGGAACAAGCCAGCCAGGCACAAAACCCTGGAGCTTTGGGAAAAATGCAACGCTTGATCAGGTGAATCTTCACATCGGTATCTTATCCAGTCTCTGCGAAACCCCCAAATTCAGCGCGTCTCTTGAGGCGTTCCATCCACCTCTGGATGGAAATCAGACCTCCCGACAACGGGTGTCACGCTCGGCTCGCCGTTCGCGGTGGTTCCGCCTTGCCTTGACGATTGGGCGATTGGATCACCCCTTGCTCGCCCGGAAGTGTTGGCATAAAATGCAACCTGGCCTGGAGTCGTCGGGAGGCTACGCTGGTGGTCCGATATGACTTCATCGATTGGGACGATCCCGACGACCCCAAGGGCAACGACCATAACATCGCCGAGAATGGCGTCACGGTCGCCGAGTTCATGGAGATCCTGGAGAGCCGACAGGCCGGATCGGGGATCAGCCGGACCTCGGGGCGTCCGACTCGATACGGGTGGACCTCGACAGGAAAGCATATCGTCATTACTTACGTGATCGAAGACGATGGCGGGTTCGTCATCGTCCGCCCGGTGACGGCGTTCGAGACCGAACCGCCAGCCTAGGCGGGGACACGAGACGGAGGCATCGCGATGGGCAAATCCTACGAGGAGTTGACGCCAGTCGAGCGAGCCAAGGTTGACGCCTTCCGGGCGCGTCGCCGGACCCCCGCGGCGTTGGCGGAAGAACAGGCGATGAGGGAGTCGCTTCGCGAGGAATTCCCCCCGGCCACGCCCCATCCCGAGTTGGCCGCTCTGACGTCGGAACTTCGGGCGGAACGGGAGCGACTGAACCTCTCGCTGGCCGACGTCGCCGAACGCTCCGGGCTCGACAAGACGGTGATCTCCCGGCTGGAGAACAACCGGGTACTCAACCCGACGTTCGCCACGTTGGCCCGCTACGCGGCCGCGCTCCAAAAACGGGTCGTGATGCGCGTCGAAAACCTGGAACCAATCCGCCAGTAACCTCCGTCCCCGTTCGTCGCGGAACGTGGGCCAGTTCAGGTTGAGAACCTCAGTCGCGGCCGCCAAGATCGGGGTGCGCTTCTCTGTTGAAGAGAAGGATCAAGCGGCCAAATCCCCATCGGCCTCAAAACTGGAATCAGACCAACTCTGTACACGGTCCAGGATTTGACATACACTCGGGCCAAGAGTGACGAACTTGCCAGGATTCTTCGTGAGCATGGCGTTCAGGTCACCGCGCAGCGGCTGGCCGGGTTGCGCGCGGTGGCGGGTCGGCCTCATTGCATGGCGGACGACGTGGCCGAGGACGTGCGCGCCCACATCGGCGCCATCTCTCGACAGGCGGTCTATGACGCCCTGGGGGTCCTGGCCGAGAAGGGGATCATCAGGCGCATTCAGCCGGCGGGGTCGCCGGCCCTTTACGAGGATCGGGTCGGTGACAACCATCATCACCTGATCTGTCGAACCTGCGGGAAAACCGTCGACGTCGACTGCGCCGTCGGCGAAACCCCGTGCTTGACCGCCGCCGACGCCGCGGGCTACTTGATCGACGAGGCGGAGGTGATCTACTGGGGCACGTGTCCCGACTGCCTCGCGGGCCGTTCCGATGCGCGCGTCGAGTGATCGCCTGCGAAGGGAGCCCCGTCGTGCGACACGTTCTCTTCGTTCCG
>JBFWRA010000459.1:0-4811 GCA_050249155.1 Isosphaeraceae bacterium
AGCGAAAGCACCATGAACCCCGTCAGGCCGAATCCCCATCCCTTCGGCAGGAGAAACGGAAGCGCGAGCCAGCAGGCCCCGACGCTCAAATAGACGCGTCGCCGGGCGACCACCCGATCCATCTCCGCCTCGGTCAGTAAGAATCGCAATGGGTCGTCTCCACACACGTTTTTGGGAAACCCGCGGGAAGGTCGCCTATGGACGTTGAGCCCCAACGGGGCGACCGTCAGTAGCCAGGGGTGACCAACCCCTGGGACAAGGGGTGCGATCCGAACCCCTTGTCTTTTACCAGGGGTTGGCACTCGCTGGCGACCAATCCTCGCCGCTTTGGGCTCGCGACGCGGAACGATTCACCGGCCACTCCCGATGGTGATGAGGACGGGACCGAATCCTCGGCGCGACGGTGTGCCCGGGACATGGTCCGCGAACCTCCACCGTCGGACCGATTCTCCCATGACCAGCGCCGCGAAAATCGAGGCCAACCGCCGAAACGCATCGAGATCGACCGGCCCCAAAACCGCCGAGGGCAAGGCGCGCTCGTCCCGCAACGCCCTCGCGCATGGCCTCACCGCCTCGACGCAACCTGACCACGACCCCGAATATCAATCATTTCTGCGATCGTGGCTCGATGACGCGAAGCCCGCCGGTCCCATCGAACAGGCCATGGTCGAACGCGCCGCGCACGCCGCCTGGAGGCTCAAAACCTCGGCCAGGCAGGAGGACGCCCTGCGACGGTTCCACGCCCGACGCGCCGCGGACCTCCACGATCAGGCCGAACGCGAACGCGCCGTCAGGCTCGGCGAACGGCTCATCCAGGACCCCCTCAACCGCTGCGCGGTCTTCCTCAAATATAAAGAATCCGTCATGAAACGGGTCGCCGAGTGGCGGCTCGACGACCCGGCGGTTCTCTCGGGTGAACTGGAACTCACTCAAGCCGGCGTGGATTGGAAGCTCGCCCGCTGGGAGGAACTCGCCCGGATGCTTCAGATCGAAGGATTCTGGCATTACGACGCCCGTTACAAGGCGCTGAAGCTCGCCGGCCACCGCCCCGAGGACACCCTGCACGACCCGGTCGTCGAGCGCATCACCCTGGCCTGCAACGCCTTGCATCCCGAAGCCTGGGACCTCTGGGACGAGTGCTTCCAGGCCACGCTGGGCACCGAGGGTCGGCCAGTCTACCGGTATCGGGTCGCGCTGTTCCAGGGGCGAAAGCCCGGGAAGGACGAGGCGCTCGCGACGCTGGAGGGGTTCGTCGAGGCGGAGGTGGCCCGGCTCCGGGCGCTGAGGGACCGGCTCGACCCGACCGCCGAGCGCGAGCGCGTCGAGGCGGCCGACCGCGTCGAGGTCGAGGACGCCCCGCGCGCGTCGCCGCGGGTGCGGTACGAGTCGGCCGCGACCCGCGCCATGCACGTCGCGCTGGCGGAACTGGCCAGGCTCCGCAAGGCGCGACGCGAATCCGAAGAGGATTCGCCGAAAGACGTTACGCCCGAACCCAGGCCCTCGAAACGACCCGCCGATCCTCCGCGAAACGAACCCAGAGCGCATCCCCAAAACGACCCCTCCCCCGCCCTCCCGGCGCGTCCCTCGAAGGGTCGACGAGGAGTCGGCCGGCGTCGTTGACGGGTTTGACGTTCGATTAATGCACGAATTTTGATGGAATCGGGGGGTCGGCGGGATCGCGGTGCGCGCGGCGGTGCGAACGAGGATGGCTGAGGGTGGCCCTCGGTAAAAGGTTGGGAATCACTTCTCGACCGTCGATCCCAAGGGTGCCCGGGTCAAAGGTCGCGTGACCCGGATTCGCCCGCGATTTTGGGTTGGCCACGGATCGACCCGAGGCCCTCCGGAACGAAGACCTCTGGAACAAGCCGAGAATGACTTCCCAATTCGTGGAGCAAGCCGAGGGTGCCACGTGGTTCGGTCCACCGAACTCGGGGGTTTCCGCCGTGGCCGCCGGCACGGGTTCGGAATACCGAACCGCGTGGCACCCTGATCCATCGAGAAACCGGGACGTGATTCCCGGCCGATTCCCTTGAGCTTCGGACAAGGCGTTTTCCGGGTCACGCGAGCGTTGACCCGGGCACCCAGAACCCGGGAACTCGGGACGTGATCGCCGGCCTGGTCCTCAGTCGCCGTGGAGTTGGCGGAGGCGCGGGGAGAGCCGGAGCACGAGCTGGGCGCGTTCGAACTCGGCCAGCCAGTCGGCGATCAAGGCGGCGATCAGGTGGTCGCCCGGGGGGACGATCCCCGAGGGGCACGCGGGGCCGAGCTGATCGACGGCGAGCTGGCGGTACACCGAGAGGCTCCGCTCGCCGTACCGGGAGACCTCGAAGCCGTCCTCGCTGAGGAAGACGGCCACCGGCACGCGATGGCCGCCGTTGATGGACAGGGCGTCGCGGACCTCGGGGCGCGCGTCCCGGTCCAGGAACCGGACGTTCAGCGCGGCGGAGGCCCTGTCGAAGTGATCGAAGGCCGGGCACTGGTTGACGCAGTCGCCGCACCAGGCTCCCGCCAGGACCAGCACGGGCATCCGTCGGGTGAACCCGGCGAGCAAAGTGGTTTGCTCGGGGGTCAGGGTCATCCTGGCGTGCGTGGTGTCCCAGCGGAGGCGTTGCGCCGGGCTGGCGTGGCGTTCCAAAAACGACTCGTACGGGAGAGCTTGCTCGAAGACGCCGGGCCACGAAAAAGGGGAATTCATCGCGGGTTGTGTCGCTTCCTGGAGAATCTCGGATCGTTCGAAACACCGTGGTCGGGCGACGCCGCCTCTCATTTTGGGCGTGTTCGCCGGGCCAAATCCAGACCTGGGGCTCAATAACGCGGAACGGGCGGCGAATCCCCTGGAAGAGCCTTGGCCCAACCTGTCATCGACGTTCGCCCTAAAGGAGCCCAACCATGCTCGCCGACGTGTTTTCGAGCCTGAGCGCGGAGCAAGTCACGGGGATTCTGATCGTGGGGATGATCGCCGTGGCGGGAACGGTCATCGCGGTCGTCTCGATCGTCTGCTCCTCGTGGGGAAGGGCCAGGGCCATCGGCACCCGCGCGGAGTTGACCCGGCTGATGGTCGAGCGAGGGGTCTCGCCCGACGAGATCGCCAGGGTGCTGGCCCAGCAGGGGCACGACCTTCGCGACGAACCCTTGCGACTGCCTTGCGCCTGCGAGGCGGTGGTCGAGAGCGACGGCGAGTGGTCCTCCGCCCTGGTGCTTCAGGTGGCCGACGGTCGCTACCTCGTTCACTTCGTCGGCCAGGACATGGACGAAAATGAATGGGTCGGCGAGGACCGGGTGCGGTTCCCCGCGGGCTCGCGGCTTCCCGGCCTGATGACCGCGCTGGGGGAAGGCCGCCCAGGGTCCAACGGAGCCCCGGGCAAGCCCCTGGCCGAGATGGAGGTCTGAGGGATCGGTTCAACGGGCGGCGGCCGCCGCCGTGGCGGGGGTGGCGGCGGCCTGGTTCGCCGCGCCCGCCAGGGCGTTCAGGTCGTCGATGACGAGGTAATGGCCGTGGTCGGCGGCCACGACCATCGCGGATTCGTTCCAATCGCTGTGAGCCTCGACCCAGGCGATGACGGCCTGGATCGCGGCCTCTCCGCTGTGGACGGCCCCGACGGCGTTGTCCAGGTTGTTGGCGTGCAGGGCGAAATCGACGTCGCCGGCCTCGATGAACAGCGCGAACGGTTGATCCGGCTTCGCCGCCAGGACGGTCAGGGCGGCGTTGGTCATGTCGGCCAGGGTGGGCTGGCTGAGCACGTCGTCGGGGGTGTAGCTCTCGGCCTTGCCGTTGAGGTCCGGGGCGGGGTCGAACCGGCCGTCGGCGGTCCGGTACGGCAGGTGGGTGAAGTTCTTTGATCCATAAAGCCCGAAGAGCCGGTGCCCCCCCTGGGCGGCCCGGGTCGCGGCCTTCGCCAGCGCCTGGGCCCCGTTGACTCCCGGCTGGGTCTGGACCACGACGTAGCGCCCTCCGCGCTCCACGTCGATGGCGGCCTTGTCGGCGTCGGTGATGGCCAGGCTCCCCGGCACGGCGTTCCGGCCCTGGGCCTTGATCAGGCCGGACTCGCTGGCCCGCTGGCCGAACCCCGTGCCCATCACCACGTCCAGCCCCGGCAGCCTCGGCCCCTTGCCGGTCTCGACGACGATCGAGGGCAGGCCCAGCATGTCTCTGGCGATATCCTGGTAGTCGTCCCGGTCGACGTTCCGGGCGTACATCGCCGCGGGCGAGGCGTGCGGGAACGGCACGCTGGTCACCGTGCCGACCTTCCAGCCCTGGTCTTGCACGTCGTGAAACAGGGTCCGGACGATCGTGCCGTCGTCCATCACGTTGACGCTGTTGTTATACGCCTTTCGCCCCGAGACGAACGCCGCGGCGCTGGTGGAGCTGTCGGTGTAGGCGTGGACCACCCCGCCGACGGCCGCGACCCCGGCCTTGTCGTGGACGTCGCCGGACTGCCCCTTGAGGTAGCCCGGGGCCCTCGCGAAGAGCGGGCCGGGGGTCCACGGGTTGGGCCCCGCGATCCTGGCGTCATAGCCCCCCCGGGTGCGCTGGGCGGGGATGACCACCGTCTGGTCGTCCACGTTCGTCACGTTCTCGGCGACCGTCGGCGAGGTCACGTAATACCCGAACCGGGCGGTCCCCCTGGCGTCGTAGTCCTGAAAGATCAGGCCCGAGCCCTTGCCCTCGGTGTAAATCTTGCCGGTTTTGGCCACCGCGGCGGCCTGGGTCGTCGGCCAGTCCAGGCCGTCAAACCAGACGATGAAGAGGTGCTTGACCCCCTTGGCCACGGCGCTGGCCATGACCTGCTTGAAGTCGCTCTGGTCGCAGT